>CAMLLA010000396.1 GCA_946480525.1 uncultured Asticcacaulis sp.
GGTTGAGACCTTGGTCAGACGCCAGACAGGCGTTGACGGAACAACCACGCCGGAACTGTTCTTTACGTTGGGCGTCTGGATCTCATAAGTGTAGCGAACTTGTGTTGAGACGCCATTGACAGCCGGCGTTGTGACAGTGGCTATATTGCCACTGTTCGGATCGTAGGTGTAGCTAGTCGTTACGCCTGCGGCATCAGTAAAGGAGGTGAGCTTATTGCACGACTTGTAGTCCGTACACGTGGCCGGATAGGTAGCCGTAGTCACCAGGTTCGACAGTCCGCTGCCCGCCTTAGGCACAAAGGTCGTCGTTGTGACGTTGCTTCGGCCATCATAGGCATATTCGGTATAGCCGCCCGTCGGCGTGGTGCCTGAGAAAGTGGCGTCAGGATTGATGACACGCTGCAAGCGTCCGCTCGCGTCGTAGGTGTAGCTAGTCTTGCGCCCCAACTCATCCGTCGCGGAGACAATCTGCTTGAGGTTCGTGTCAACAACGACGACTTTTGTCGTCGTAGGAGTTCCGGGATTGGTGATCGTCACCGTCTGCAAGTTTCCGCTGACGGCGTACGCATAGTTCCAGGCCGAAGTACCGGTATTAACCGACGATACCTTGCCTGAAGTCCACGTAATGTTGAGTGTTACGCCTGCCGGGGTTTGAATTTTGGTCGGCAGTGTGTTCCCGCCTGGCGTCCAGTCTGCGCTTGGCCCGTGCACCGACGTGACTTCATTTAGGTTATTTGTGATCTCGATCCTAGTTGGCGAATATGCCGTTGTCCAAGTTGATTTGACGGTGCTTCCAGCCGTTGTCGTACAAGTTATTATCTGTGGGTCGCAATAGTCGATCGAGCTGTTGTAAGCCTTGTCGTCCCCGACCTGAATGGCCCAGCCAAGCGAACTGGTAACGGCTGTCAAAATACGGACCGAATAATTGTTTCGGTCGGGCGGAAGGCCAGGCTCAAGAGAATAATAATAATGTAAATTGATAACCTCGCCGTCAGCCTTGGTAATCTTGGTCAGAAGCCCAGCGTTATTGGTATAACCACGCTGCGCTGTCATAGTCTTGTCGTATTCCGCTCGTGTCCCGTCCTTGAGGGTATAAATGCAGATATTGCCGGTGCACTCAAACGCGTTGACAGCGCCGGCGGCCGGTAGATAGCTGCCGTTGGTCTGCTTGATGTAGCGCTCCGAAGTGCCCCCGAGGTTCACCGTCACAGTTGTCGTACCGTTTAGTGTGCCGTAAAAATTGGTAGCATGAGGGAATTGGAGAGACTTCGAGTCTCTCGTGATGCCGCTGTTGTTATTGCCGATGGTCAGTATCGGCAGATCGAGCGCAATCTTACCGGACACCAGATCGACACCGTTGTCGTCAATATAACTGACCCGGTCAGGAGCGGGAATCGAAACGGTCTGCGCTCGCGCAGCCACCGGTACTGCCAAGACGACGCCGAACGCGAAAAGCACAGCCAGCGCCGTCGAACGATTCAACAAACGAGATGTTGTCATTTACCCCTCCTGATTGTCAGCCATGGGAAGACAAGCACGTAAAACGGGAATCGACAAGTGAAAGTTTACCGCAAAAGTTGCACAAGGCGAGCAGCACACACAATCGATTGCATCGTTTCGTGCGAAATTATTTTATTTGTCTGCTTGCAAAAGCTTCTCGATGTGACATGGTTGTTCAACCTATGGGAGCGCACGCAAATGAAACGCCTTGTTTTATCGGTTGGCATATTGTTTTCAATACTGGCGGCTGCGCCCGCCGCTTTTGCAGGTACAACCAACTATACCTATGATGAACAAGGTCGGCTTGTGCAGGTGCAGTATCCAAACGGTAGCACCGTCACCTATACGTACGACAATGCCGGAAATCGGACACAAACTGTGGTCACGCCCTGAGTAGAAGCAGTTTAGCGGGCCATCCGTATAAATATCTCGTTGCAGCTACAGTCCCGCCGTCCCGCCGATATCGGTCAGCGCGGTCAGCACGCCCGCCATCAGGCCGCCGATAAGGGCGCCCAGGGCGACAATGAGAGCCGGTCCCAGAATCTTCGACGCCTTGTCGATCTTGGCCAGCCCTTGCAGCTCTTCGCGCGCGCCGGCCCTGACCAGCATCGCACCGACGGAACTCGACGCCTCGCCGACCTCGCACAACCGGATGATGGGATCGGGAAAACGCTCGACCTGACGCAACGCTTCGCTCAGGCGCCGTCCCTGACGGACATAGGTCGCCAGGATATCCAGGCGCTTGCGGGCTTCTATATTGCCGACACCCCTCTGGCACAGCCGAAGGGCATCGGTCATGGTCGCGCCGCTGCCCAACGCCTCGCCCAGCGTCTTGGCGAAGCCGCCATAGATCAGCGCCGAGGCGATGTCCCCCAGCGGCCCCGTCAGCAGCCAGGCCTGCCACCACACCCTGAGCGGACCGTACCGCCACCCGAACCAGCCGATCAACGCGCTGAGCAGGAGTGCGCTTACCATCCACGACCAGCCCTGCTGCAAGCCGTCGCTTAAAATAACGATAATGCGGAAGTAGAGCGGCAGTTCGCGCCCGCTTTCCTGAAGCAACGGTGCGATGGCGGGAACGACGACCATGAGGATGACGCACAGGGCGGCGATCGCGGCGATAAGCACAAAGGCCGGATAGCTCAACGCCTCGAACAACTGCTGGCGAACCTTGCGGTCGGTCGCCAGCACATTGGCGGCTGCCTCCAGTCCCGCGACCAGTTCGCCCCGTGCCTCGCCCGCGGCGATCAGTCCACGCAGGTGCGCATGCGCTGGGGGGATCACCAGGGCAAAGCCGCTTTCCACACTCGACCCGCCAAGGATCGACTGGGCCACCGTGCGCAGCGCCGGGTTGTCACTGTCCAGAACGGACAGCGCCGTGCGGATATCCGCTCCGGAACGCAGCAGGACGGCGAGGCTCGAAAAGGTTTCCTCAAGACGGGCATTCGTCATCCGGCCCGGCCGGACCAGGCCGAACAACCGCCGGCGCGCGGCGCCTCGCGCATCCTGGGCGGGCCTTATCGCGACCGGAGACAGGTTTTCCGAGCGCAGCCTGGCGAAGGCCTCCGCTTCGTTCGCCGCGCTGACGACGCCCTGACGTGCCTTGCCGTCGGCGGCGACGGCCTTGTAACGGAAGCTCCTAGTCATCGGCTATGCCCAGGACTTCGTCGAGCGTGGTTTCCCCAGCCAGGACCTGTTCGACGCCGGCTTCGACCATTGTCGCCAGTCCCGCCTCGCGCGCATAGAGCTTGAGCGCATCCAGCCGCCCGCCGCCGCCCACGATCGCCAGGTAAGGATCATCGGCCCAAAGGCCCTCCGCCAGCGCAATGCGCCCGAGATAGCCCTGCCCCCGGCACTTGGCGCAGCCGCAGGCCACCGGTTCGGATGCCGGCGCCGCCCTACCAAACCCCTTTACCAGCGCCTTCAGAGCGTCACTGGCCGGCCTTTGGCTCTTGCAGGCGGGGCACAGGCGCCGGATGAGCCGCTGCGCGATCACGCCTTTTAGCGATGCCGTCAGCTGAAACGGCGCAATGCCCATGTCGATCAGCCGCGGCGCCACGGCAAGCGCGGTATTGGCGTGCACCGAGGCCAGCACGAGGTGGCCGGTCATGGCGGCCTGGACGGCGACAGCGGCCGTTTCCGAGTCACGGATTTCCCCGACCAGGATCACGTCGGGGTCGTGACGCAAGAACGACCTGAGGCACGAGGCAAAGGTCAGGCCGATATTCGCCTGGACCTGGGTCTG
>CAMLLA010000397.1 GCA_946480525.1 uncultured Asticcacaulis sp.
CCTGGACGATCCGCCCCTTTGTATTCAGGCACAGCAGGTTCTTTGGAGCGAAGTCGCCGGCAATGATATCGAGCACGACGTCCGCCCCGCCGAAATCCTTTACGGGCCCGACAAAATCGCCTGGCTCGGTATCGATGACAAGATCGGCGCCAAGCCCTGCGGCAAAGGCGCATTTATCCGCGCCGCGCGCCGTGGCGATGACCTTGGCGCCGAACGCCTTGCCCATCTGGACCGTCATCGAGCCGATGCCGGAATTGGCGCCGTGGACAAGGATCGTCTCGCCGGCCTTCAGCGCACCATGTTCCATCAGATTGGCATAGACGGTCAGCACTGTTTCCGGCAGCGCCCCGGCAGCCTGAAGGCTCAGGCCCGTCGGCACCGGCAGGAGGTGGCGGATATCGACAGCCACATATTCCGCGTATCCGCCGCCATTGACCAGGGCGCAGACCTCGTCGCCGATCTTGAAGGCCGTGCCGTAAGGCGTGGCGGGATGAATACTCTCGATCGTGCCCGACACCTCAAGTCCCAGGATGGGAGACGCCCCCTGAGGCGGCGGATAGAGCCCGCGCCTTTGCAGGATGTCGGGCCGGTTGACGCCGGCAAACCGGGTTCTGACCAGAGCAAAACCTTGTTCCAATTCCGGTTTTGGCACATCCACCAGTGCCAGATCGGCAGGATGTTCACCGCTGCCTGTAACGAGGACGGCTTTCATGGTGATTCGTTTTCCTTGATTTCTTCGCGCAAGAGGCGTTTCATAAGGTTAAGGACGAATGGCCGGAACCGGCCGGAATGTCCAGCGTGATTGACTCCTGACGGGAGAAAGGGTTGCTCATGATTGACGACGAACTGCCGATGTCCCTGCAATCGCCGGCCAAGGGCCCGGCCGCGCTGGGCGGCCTTATTCGTGAGGATCTCGATCCATACAGTGTCGAGGACCTGGAAGACCGCATCGAACTGCTGGAAGGCGAAATCCGCCGTGCGCGCGAAGCCGTCGAACGCAAAAAAAATCGCCGTTCAGCGGCGGACGCTTTATTCTCTTTTAAGGGAAGTTAAGGATTACTAACCCTGTCTGGCATGAGCAGCGGCCAATTGGGTGGCATGGCCGTTGCACGGAAAGTCCGGACAGGTCCAACCGATGACACACCGCCCTTTCCCATCGACATGGGGCACGCGGAGGTCAAAATGACGACCGCGCCGACACGTTTTCAGCATAAGGCTTCTTAAGTATGTCCGACAGTTCCGCCTCGCCCCAGACCTCGCGCACCCATATCGTGCGTGACTTTGCCTCAAGCGATCTGTTCGACCGCACGTTCAAGGAAGGCATGGCCCTGGTCGAAGAGACAGCCTCCTATCTGGATGGTGACGGCCGCCGCGACTCCCGCCTCCTCAGTCGCGAAGACGCGCTCGTCTACGCCGGCGAAAGCATGCGCCTCACGACCCGTCTGATGCAGATCGCGTCCTGGCTGCTGGTCCAGCGCGCCGTGCGAGAAGGCGATATGGAAGCGTCGGATGCCTGCGATGAAAAGTACCGCATCGCGCCCCTGGGCGCCGAAGCCGCCGACAGCGCCGGCGCCCTGCCGGGCGGCTTGCTGAACCTGCTCGACCGCTCCAATCGTCTGTATGAACGCATCTCGCACATGGACAGGCGCATGTTCGTCGATGCCGAACCCGAGTCGGCCGTCAATCCGGTCATCAGCCAGCTGCAGCGCCTGCAAAGCGCCTTCAGCGCTGGCAATATCAACAGCATCTAATCAGGTTCCATAACAGATTTTTTGAAAGGCGCCGGCCTGTCCGGCGCCTTTTTGTTCATGTTCGTTCAGCTTGATGAACAGACATGAATAGTCGTTGAAACACCCCATCAGACTTCCCTCAGCGTATATGTGTTTGAATATATTTGCTCTTTCAAGAAGTGGTGTGCGCCTGCCTCCGGTCATAATTCACCGGAGAGGTGCATATCCCCGTTACCAGAACGCCTTTGGCACGGCGTTTGAAACCTGAGAGGCGAGCTCTTTCACAACGAGACGCCCGCGACACACGAACAAGGGGTTTTGAACATCATGGCCACCGACATCGACGTGCACATTGGTAAACGTTTGCGGCGCCGCCGCCGCCTCCTGGGCCTGACCCGGCAGCAACTGGCGCTAGCCGTCGACATCCGCTTCCAGAAAATCCAGAAGTACGAATGCGGCGCGAACCGCATCTCAGCCGCCCGTCTCTTCCAACTGGCCAAGGCGCTGGAAACCCCGATCGACTATTTCTACGACGGCCTGACTGACGACAAGACCGAAGTCGCCGCCGTCCAGAATGAGGGCATCGAAGTGTTTTCGCCTAAGGAAACCCTCGACCTCATACAGGCCTGTTCCCGCCTGGCCGAGCATCCGAACCGCCCGTTCCTGGAAGAATTGGCTGCAGAAGAAATTGCTCATAAACGCTCTATTCGGATACGAGGGGCCATAAATTTTGGGATCGATGTAGCTGCTCGCGTTCGCACGGAGGTGGTGTTGACCTGGGCGGCCTTTGCCACTTTTTTTATGCCACCAAATTCACCCTATTTCTTTACTATAGTCGAAAATGGTTATGCTTCACTAAGTGTCGCAGGACTGGCCATCGCAGCCTTTGCGGCGAAGCTTGTGCTATTTGTAAAAGCCAGATGGCTGAAAAACCCGATGAGTAAAATTGGGACTTAACCTACGCGTTTTCGTTCATCTCCATTCAGCTAGATGAATGGCACTTGAAACGATCCGTCAGACTTCCCTCAGCGTATATGTGTTTGAATATCTTTGTTCTTTCAGGAGGTGGTGTGCGCCCGCCTCCGGTCATAATTCACCGGAGAGGTGCATATCCCCGTTGCCAGAACGCCTTTGGCACGGTGTTTGAAACCTGAGAGGCGAGCCGTCTCACAAAGAGACGCCCGCGACACACGAACAAGGGGTTTTGAACACCATGGCCACTGACATCGACCTGCACCTCGGTAAACGCCTGCGCCGCCGCCGCCGTCTCCTGGGCCTGACCCAGCAGCAGCTGGCCCTGGCCGTCGGCATCCGCTTCCAGCAAATCCAGAAGTACGAATGCGGCGCGAACCGTATCTCGGCCGCCCGTCTCTTCCAACTGGCCAAGGCGCTGGAAACCCCGATCAACTATTTCTACGATGGTCTGACCGACGACAAGACCGAAGTCGCCGCTGTCCAGAACGAAGGTATCGAAGTGTTTTCGCGCAAGGAAACGCTGGACCTCATCCAGGCCTACTACCGTCTGTCGGAGCGCCCGCGCCGCCGCCTGCTCGACCTCGCCAAGTCGCTGAACGGCGACTCGGAGCAAGCCGCCTAAGCTTTGCTTAGCCAGCTTGCCCCTTTAGGTTGGCGTTCAAGCGCCACGCAGGCTTTTCGCGCAAACAATGCGCGGCGGCCGGTCGGCCTTGCCAAAGCGCTTCGCACTTTGGAAATTTGAACGCGCCAGGCTTTAGTTCGCGTTCGTGTCTAGACCCGCATGCCGTGAAACGGTATGCGGGTTTCTATGATTTTAGAGCCCGACTACGCCCGCCTCGAAGCCTTCGCGCTAGATCTCGCCGCCGCCGCCGCAAAGGCCGCCCTGCCCCATTTCCGACTTGAGGGCCTTGGCGAGGACAACAAGCTGGCGCACCTGTCCAGCTTCGATCCGGTGACAGAGGCCGACAAGGGCGCTGAGCGCGCCATCCGCGCCCTGATCAATCAACATTTCCCCGACCACGG
>CAMLLA010000398.1 GCA_946480525.1 uncultured Asticcacaulis sp.
CATGGAAGGAGCCGCTGCCGTGGACTTCGACGTCGAGCTTCGGCTGGTCGTAGTTGTGGACATCGATGACGCCTGAGCCCAGGACCAGAAAACGGGTGACCGAAGGGGCGGTGACGACGATGTGCAGGCCTTCCTTGTTGGATTGCGCATCGATGCCGTCCTTGCCGATCGTGAAGTTGACCGAATCCGGGACGTCCGGGGTATCGAGCATCCACAGCTTGTTGTCGTCAAAGCGGACGGCGTCGATCAGCGCCTTGGGCCCGGTGATCCGTATCGAGGCGTCGGCGCCCTGGACGTATTCGACATCGGCGTCGAGGTCCGATGCCAGGCTGTCGCCACCCGTCCACGCGATGGTGCGCATGATGGCGGGCTGCGGCTTGGCGGCCTCTCCCTTGCGGAAGCGGATGTGGTCGCCGTCTTCGATGACGCTGATCGAATAGCCCTTGTCGGTGATTTCCTTGCCGGCCAGGGCGAAGGCACCGGCCAGGCAGACGATCGATACGGCGGTAGTGATGCCTGCGATGACAAACAGTTTCTTGATCATATCTGCCTCCTATCAGGCGTGCGCGTCGAGCGCGGGTTTAAGGACCTTGTAGTGCAGGCGCGCGTACCAGACGACGCCGTTGACCAGCCATATGGTCAGCGCCGCGGTGACCGCGCCGACCGCCGTGGCGCCGGCCATCATGCCGATGCCCATCAGAAGCGCCACGATCCAGCCGCCCGGCAAGGGCAGGAAGGGACCGACGGCGAAGACCACGCCGCCGGCGATAAAGGCGCCGATGGCGGCGGCGAAGAAACCGACCAGGGCGCCGGCCACGCTGCCCAGTAGCGGCAGGAGGATAAAGACATCCAGCGCCCCCAGGCCGATGATGCCGGCGATGGCGCCCGCCGCGGACGACGGCGTCTTGGCCGTTTCCCAGTTCTTCATGCCGGCTTCGGCCTTCAGTTCGCGCGACAAGCGGTCGGGGTCGCCAAGGGCGGCAGCCACTTCGGCTTCGGAGCGTCCGGCCGCGGCGGCATCGTTGAAGTGCGCCTCATAGTCGGCAGTGATGTCGGCGATGGCCGAAGACGACAGGCCGGAAAGGCCGCGCTTCAGACGATCCATGAATTCAGTACGAGTCATCTCTCTCAAGCCTCCGGAGCGGGCTGGGACGCCATAGGTGGCGAAGGGGGTGTCAAAAGGGCGTCGACGGAGCGCGAGAAGCCGCGCCATTCTTCGGTCTGCGCCTTCAGTGCGTCGTGACCCTGACGGGTCAGGCGGTAGTATTTGCGCGAAGGGCCGGACGAGGATTCGACCAGGTAGGTCTCGACCAGTCCGTCGGTCTGCATGCGCCGCATCAGCGGGTAGATGGTGCCTTCGCCCATGCCAATGGCATCGGAAAGCTTTGAGGCGATCTCATAGGCATAGTTCTCGCCGCGCGCCAGCACGGCCAGGACGCAGAAGCCCAGGACCCCTTTCTTCAGTTGGATATCGATGGATTCAGCCATGATCCTTGGTTCCGGTTACAGCGCACTGTTCCGGATGAGTGCCTAAAACATCCGGAACAGTACGGGCACGCTGCGAATTGCAGCGCCATAATCAGAGATTACGGCAAACTACCTGTTGATGCAAGGTACATAACATTAAATGATAGTAAGCTTTGACAGGTAGCTATCAAAGCTCTGGCGTAGGCGGGCGTGCTATAGGCCGACGACGAGCAATGGGGGTATTATGGCTTGTAGAAGATAAAGGCGGCGCCGCACGCGATGAACGTAAAGCCTACCGCTGTCTGCCATTTCAGTGGCTCGCCGAGATAGAACCAAGAGAACAGCACGAAGACGACCAGGGTAATGACTTCCTGGATGGTCTTGAGCTGGGCAGCGCTGAAGGTGCCATAGCCGATGCGGTTGGCCGGCACCTGGAAGCAGTATTCGAAAAAGGCGATACCCCAACTGGCCAGCACCACGATCCACAGCTTCTCCATCTTGAACTTGAGATGCCCATACCAGGCAAACGTCATGAACAGGTTGGACAGGATCAGCAGGCCGATCGTGGCGATCGACGGGGGAATGGTCGGCATCATCGTGGTCCGCACAGAATCAAAGACTGCGAATAGCCATATGCTGCATTGCGGCCTGCCGAAAGCCCTGAGGGCCGTTACGCCATCTGGAAGCGCTGGGCGTCCCGCTGAGCGTTCTCAGCCATGTTGCGCAGGCCGGCGTGATCCGGAAGCTGCGCCGAAAGGCCGCTGAACACTGTGTGCGCCTTCTGGTATAGCGGTCCGGCCAGATCGAACGCGCCCTGCATTTCACGCGCCTGGGCGCCGCGCGCCAGGGCGATGCCCTGTGCGGACCGGGCCTGGATATCGTCGGGCTTCAGATAGGCGCGCGTTTCGTGCAGACGACCCAGCTCCTCGAAGGCATCGCCGGCGGCCTGCAGGTCGCCGTCCTTCATCTTCAGGTCGGCATAGGGCGCCAGCAGCTCCAGCCGCGTCGATGGATCGCCGATGACGGCCAGGGCGCGTTGCAGCACCGGCAGCAGCTTGCCCGTGTCGTTCGACATCTGGTAACGGCGCGCCAGATAGACATGGATATTGGCATCCGTCGGGTCGAGCGCGGATACGTGCTCATAGGCTGTCAGGGCCTTGGGGTCGTCGCGGCCCATATTGAGAGCGCCAATAACCCGCCAGACTTCCGCCGCCTGCGTGCGGACCCCCGCAGCGGCCAAGTCAGACGCGTGGGTCTGGAGCGTGTTGGCGGCAGCGGACAGGTCGCCGGACGCGATCTGCTGGAAGGCCTGGGCGCTCTGCGGCGCCTTGTCATAATAAAGATAAGCGGCGCGAACCCCCAGTTCGTCGGCGGCGATGGCGCGTGTTGAATCCGGCCATACCGACAGCGCCATCTGCACGGCCTGACGGATCACGGCCTGATCGTCCGCGGGCTCCATGGCGGCGGCGACAGCGTGGAAGCCACTCAGTTCGGCAGGCGAGTCAACAGTCGCCTTCGCGGTCAAGGCTTCCGGCAGCGGTTCGGCAGCGGCTTCGGGCGTGTTGAGGAAAGCCCTGGCCGACGACACGACAGCGTTGATGTCGCTGGGCGGCACCACTCGCGGTTCGACAGCGGCCGGTTCCGCCAGCAGGGCGGCTTCCACCGGATCGTGGGCGACGGCGGCGATATCTTCCGCAGTCTCGATCTTTACGTCTGGGCGAATCGGGATGACCTGAGCCGTGGTGATCTGGAGACCGTGCGTCTCGGACAGGGCGGCGTTTGCGTCGAAGGCAGGCGCATCGAAGGTGGGCTTTTCCGGCGCCGCTTCGGCGGTCTCCGGTTGCCGTGTCAGAAAGCTGTCGGAGGCGTTGTCGGAGAAGATGGCGGGTTCGAGCGAGTGAATTTCGACCGTGCTGATTTCCATCGACGGCGGCTCGGCAATCTGGGTTTCGACACTGGCGATGGCTTCCACCGCCGTCGCCGGAATCACCAGGCCGCTGGCCGCCATGCTTTGGGCGTCGAACTTCAGGCTGGCGCGGGTATTGACAGGCTCAGCCGGTACGCTGACGGCCGTGTCGAATGGCGACGGCGACTGTGCGGGCTGAACCTTGTGCGAACGCGGGCGGGAATGCGATGCTGCGACGCCGCTGATCAGGCGGGCAATCATGCCGGCAAGGCCGACGATCAGCACAATAACGCTGACGCCAAAGACGATCGGCCAGGTCGGCTCGGTGCGCAGCCAGTCGAAC
>CAMLLA010000399.1 GCA_946480525.1 uncultured Asticcacaulis sp.
AGATCGGTACGCTGTCGGAGACGCTCGACGCCGTCGATATGGCGCACCGTGCCGGCTACACCAGCGTGATGTCGCACCGTTCGGGTGAAACCGAAGATTCGACGATTGCCGACCTGGCGGTGGCGCTGAACTGCGGCCAGATCAAGACGGGCTCGCTGGCGCGTTCGGACCGGACGGCGAAGTACAACCAGCTGCTGCGTATCGAATCGATGCTGGACGATGAGGCGGTGTACGCCGGCGTCGGCGTCATCCGCTGCTAAAGTTTTGGGGGTGAGGAGCGCCGGTTTGCTCAAGGCGCAAATCGGATGGAATGGGTACTAAATGTACCCATTCCCGCGACGAACGCCCGGAGCCATGCGGAGGGCAGGGGCTGTGCCCCCACAAACCTTTTCTATTCCAATAAGAAAGCCTCGCCCTTTTAAGGGGCGAGGCTTTCTTATTGGATCAGGGAAGACTTGGGGTCGCGGACCCCACACCCCAATAACTTTAATACGGGCTGGCGGTCGGGCGCACGATAATCTCGCTGACATCGACGTCCTTCGGCTGGCTGATGGCGTAGGCAATTGCATTGGCAATCGCTTCAGCCGGCAGCGCTATCGCTCGGAAAGTCTTCATGAATTCCTGCGATGCCGGATCGGTGATCGTCCCGGCCAGCTCCGATGTCGTCACGCCCGGCGCGACCGTTGTCACGCGCAGGAAATCGCTCTCCTGGCGCAGGCCATCCGAAATGGCGCGCACCGCGAACTTGGTGCCGCAATAGACGGCCGCCGTCGGATAGGTGTTGTAGGCCGCGATCGACGACACGCTGATGATCTGGCCTTCGTTCTGGGCCTTCATAACGGGCAGGGCGGCTGCGATACCGTACATGACGCCCTTGATATTGACGTCGACCATGCGCTCCCATTCGTCGACCTTCAGCGCTTCCATGGCCGACAAAGGCATCAGGCCGGCATTGTTGACCAGCACATCCAGCCGGCCGAAACGCGCAACCGCACCTGCCACAAAGGTAGAAACATCGTCGCGCTTTGTCACGTCCAAAGCCATAAAGTGCGCCTGACCACCGGCCGCGGTGATGTCCGCCTCCAGGGCTTCCAGGCGATCCGTCCGCCGTGCGCCCAGCATCACCCTTGCGCCCCTGGCCGCCAGAACGCGCGCCGTTGCTTCGCCGATCCCGCTGCTGGCGCCGGTAATCGCCACGACCTTGCCTGCTACATTTTCCATTTCAAGTCTCCGCTTCAGGGCAGCCGTAAATGGCTGCGTCCTGGGTTGGAAAATAGGCGAGGGCACGGGGACGGCGGTAATGTGATCGTCCACAATGATTGCACGATCCTCCAAATCTGTATCGCCGACGCGCGACAGAAGCGTTAATTTGCTATAAGGAGATTGCCGAAAACTGGACGAAACCATGAGCGATACGACTGAACTGGCGCAGATCATGTGCCGCCACGCCCTGACCGAAGGCATGCTCGACACCGCCATCGACGGCGTCAATCTTATCCGCAGCGACACGTGCACGCAGCCGATCCACGTCGTGCATGTTCCGGCGCTGTGCATAATCGCGCAAGGGGCCAAGACCGTTCGGCTTGAAGGCGAAGAATTTACCTATGCGCCCGGCCAGCACCTGAGCATCGCCGTCGACCTGCCGATAAGCGGCGAGGTCGTCAAGGCGTCCGCCGAAATCCCATACCTATGCTTGAAGGTCGATCTCGATCCGCTGATGCTGACGGCCATGCTGAAAGAAGCTGGCGTGGCCAAACCACTGTCGGACCACAGCGGACGCGGGGTGGCGGTCGGCCTGTGCGAACAAGAGGTCATTGATGCCGCGACGCGACTGGTGAAATTGCTCGATACGCCCGCAACCGCCAAAATCCTGGCGCCGCTGGCTATCCGCGAATTGCTCTATCGGCTGATCCTGTCGGGTCATGCCGAAGGCCTGCGCCATATCGCTTTCGCCGATTCCCGGCTCAGGCGCATCGGACTGGCGATCAACTGGATCACGCGCAATTTCCGCGAACCGTTCGCCATCTCAAGCGTGGCTGCCGCCGCCGGCATGAGCTCGTCGTCGCTCCACGCCCATTTCAAGGCGGTGACCGCGCTGACGCCATTGCAGTACCAGAAACGCCTGAGATTACAGGAGGCTCAGAAACTGATCCTCAGCGGCGCCATGGATGCCGCCAGCGCCGCGTTTCACACCGGCTATGACAGTCCGTCGCAGTTCAGCCGCGACTACCGCCGTGTGTTCGGAGCGCCGCCGATCCGCGACAGCCGCCGGCTGAGACAAAGCGGCGCCCACCTGGAAATGGCTGTCTGACGCTGTCAGGACTCCTTGTTGGTCGAATGCTTGGTCCGAAAAGCCGGTTTCCACTTTTCGGAGCATGCTCCAAATCCCGTTTTTTGACACTTTTGATAAAAACGGCGTGATTGGCGCTCATGCCAAGTCACGGATAACGATAAATTTTTCTCATTTCCCCGACATGTTCAGCAACAGTTTGTTAACCGAGATGGCGGAAAACGGACGGGAAAGTTGCGTATCCAGTTCCAGAAGGGGCAAAATAGAGTGTTTGACCGATTGAGGCCTTACTTGCCTACTGCACTTATCGCACTTGTATTGACCTATGTCTGCGTCCAATATCTGACGGGCGACAAGGGTTTCTTTTCTCAGGAATCGCGCGACCGTGACTTGGTTGTGAAAGAGCAACAGCTCGCTCGACTTCAGTCCGAGCGTGAAGATCTCGAAGCGCGCGCCAAATACCTGCGCACCGACAATCTTTCCAAGGATCTTCTTCAGGAACGCGCCCGTGTCCTGCTGGGTCTGACCGAGCCGCATGCCTACGTCATTCGTTACAATACGACGACCGGCGCCAATTCCTGATCTCCTAATACCACTTTACGCGAAGGCATGCTTCTCATAAAGGGAAGAGGCCTTTGCGCGTCCGCGCATCTGGTGTCCACTTCAGAGGGGGTGTGCGCCAATCGAAAAGGGCTTCGGCGCCGCCTTTTTGCGCGCCTGTATTTGCGGCCGAATCTCCCCATAACGGCCGAAACACTTGAGGAGGTGTCCATGGCGCGTGCTGCCCAAAAAGACGCTAAGACCAGCGATTCCAAGCTGAGCAATGTATCCAAAGACGAACTGCTGAAATATTATCGCGAAATGGTGCTGATCCGCCGTTTCGAAGAGCGGGCCGGCCAGTTGTACGGCATGGGCCTGATCGGTGGCTTCTGCCACCTGTATATCGGCCAGGAAGCCGTCGCCGTCGGCATGGAGGCCGCGTCGAAGGACGGCGACCAGGTTATCACCGGTTATCGTGACCACGGCCACATGCTGGCCGCCGGCATGGACCCGAACGCCGTCATGGCCGAACTGACCGGCCGCGCCGGCGGTTCGTCGCGCGGCAAGGGCGGCTCGATGCACATGTTCGACATCGAAACCGGCTTCTTCGGCGGCCACGGCATCGTGGGGGCCCAGGTGTCGCTGGGCACGGGCCTCGCCTTTGCGGACTTCTACAAGCAGAACGGCAATGTCTCCTTCACCTACTTCGGTGACGGCGCGGCCAACCAGGGCCAGGTCTATGAAAGCTTCAACATGGCCGAGCTGTGGAAGCTGCCGGTCGTGTATGTGATCGAAAACAACGAATATGCCATGGGCACGTCTTTGGCGCGCGCTTCGGCGACCGTCAACCTGTCGCAGCGCGGCGCTT
>CAMLLA010000400.1 GCA_946480525.1 uncultured Asticcacaulis sp.
GGCCGGCAACCCGTTCATGATCATGTCGTTCAGCTTCGGCTTCGGCGCGGTCCCCGTAGCGGCCGGCTTCGGAGCTGCAGCCGCAGGCTTGGGTGCAGCGGGCTTCGGAGCGGCAGCTGCGGGCTTCGGTGTGCCGGCCGGAGCAGCGGCGGCGCCCGGGGCGGCTTGCTGATCGAGGCTTACGCGGTCGAAGGCCGGCAGCAGCTCGCCGGTGGAGTCCATCTTCTGCACCACGGCCGTGGTGATGTCCATAGCCGGATTGACATAGGTGAACTTCTGGGCAACCGGCTTGCCATCGGCGCCGGCAGTGGTCGTGTCGTAGCTGAGCAGGCTCGAAGCCGAGACCACGGTCGAACAGCCCTTTTGCGTGACGACGGCGTTGATGTTCGGGATCATCTTCGAGAAGATGGCCGACATCACTTCCTGCTGGGTGTACTGCATTTCCTGCTGACGTTGCTGGACCTTAGCCTGGAAGGCGTCGCGCTTCTTGGCCCAGTCCTGCGCCTTGGTTTCCCAGGCTGTCTTGCCGGCAGGCGTGGCCGCTTGGGTCTTCTGTGACGCGGCCAGCGTCTTGTATTCGGTTTCCAGCGCCGTGCCCTGCTGCTGCAGTTCGCCGTCGACGTTCGACTTCAGTTGAACGAGGCGCTGCGAAGCGGCCTTGCCCATGGCGGACGTCGTCATGGCGACCTGTTCGTCGAGAACGCACTGGCCGGGAATGGCGGCGCCGAAGGTCGGCGGGGTCGGGGCGGCCGGTGCGGTCTGGGCATTGGCGGCGCCGGCGGTCAGGGCGGCCAGGCCGGCGATCAGAAAGAGGTTCGCTTTTTTCATGGTCCAGGTACTTTATCGTTGGTTGAGAGAGAGTTAGGCGGTTGTTTTTAGAATTGGGTCGACTGCGAGAAGCGGAAGGTTTCAACCTTGTCGTATTCCTCACGCGAGAGGATCTGGCTCAGGTCGAACTGGATCGGCCCCATCGGCGACTTCCAGCGAATGGTGACACCCGCCGAGGCCCGCAGGGACAGGTCATCCCGAATACTGGTATTGATGTCCCCCGCATTAACCCCGTTGCCGCTGGTCTGATACACCTTCAAACGGCGATCGACGCCGCCAAGTGTACCTACGTCGATAAATAAAGCGGTTTTAAGGCCGTACTGCTCGGGCAGGCCATTGGGAATGCCCAGTTCGGCGGAGCCGATACCATAGTACTGGCCACCCAGCGCGTAGGTGGTCGAAGTGTCACGCGGCCCCATGCCGGCATATTCAAAGCCGCGCATCGTATCCGCCCCCTTGAAGAAGCGGTCGTTGATGCGAACGGCGTCGCCGTTGAACGCGATAATGGCGCCGGCGGTTCCCGACACGTGCAGAACCATGTCCTTGCGGAAGCCGTGATACCAGTGCGCTTCGCCTTCCGTACGGACATACCGGACGTCGCCACCAAGACCGGCGAAATCCTGACGCAGGATGACGTTCCAGCCACGCGTCGCCTGGATGAAGTCGTTGCGCAGGTCGAACGACAGCGTATAGCCGACCGAAGAGGTCACGCCCTGGCCGCAGTTGTACAGCAGGCCGTTACATTCGTTCGACGATCCGTACTGAATGTCGTCGCTGCGCAGGTTGTAGCGCAGGCGCAGCAGCGAATAGCCGTTCAGATTGTAGCCGAGGCGCACGCCGGCGCCCAGGGTATCCGTCGAGTAGCTGACGCCCTTATAATGGTACGAGCTCTGGAACAGGTCGAAGCCGGCCTGAACATTGCGGTTCATGAAATACGGCTCGGTGAACGAGAAATCGATATCCTTCTGGATCGAACCCGTCTGGACGCGGGCACGGATCTGCTGGCCCGTACCTCGGAAGTTCGACTGTGAGATGCCGATGTCGAGAATGAATTTCTGATAGGACGAGAAACCGGCGCCGAAGGAGAGTTCGCCGGTCGGCTGCTCTTCGACCGCGACCTCGATATTGGTCTTGCCGGGCTGAGGCGACGGCTTGTCCTTGATTTCAACTTCCTTGAAGAAGCCCATGCCCCGGATATAAACCTTTGAGCGTTCCAGCAGAGCCTTGTTATAGGCGTCGCCTTCAGACACCAGCATCTGACGACGGATAACGCGGTCGAGCGTCTGGGTGTTGCCGACGATGTCGATCTTGTCGATATAGACGCGCGCGCCTTCGTGGACGTTGAACGTCAGATCGACGTTGCGGTCGTTTGGATCGCCCTCTTCCTGGGGACGGATGTCGACGAAGGCGAAACCGCGCGAACCGGCGGCGAAGGTCAGATCGTCGACCGCCTTTTCGACGCGCTCGGCTTCGTAGAGCTGGCCGGGGCGGATCGAAATCGAGCGCAGCAGGTCTTCCGACTTCAGCTTGTCGTTGTCAGTCTTGATGGTGACGCGGCCGAAATTGTACTTCTGGCCTTCATCCAGGGTATAGGAGATGGCGAAATCCTTACGGTCCGGTGTCAGCTCGGCCACCGCCGAGATGACGCGGAAGTCGTAATAGCCGCGATTGGTATAGTGCTTGCGCAACTGCTCACGGTCATAGTCCATACGATCCGGATCGTAATTGTCGTTGGACGAGAAGAAACGCCACCAGAGTGACTTCTGCGTCACGACCACGCCACGCAGCTCGTTGTCCGAAAATGCCTTGTTGCCAATGAAATTGACCGAAGCCACGCCCGTCTTGGCGCCTTCGGTGATTTCGAAGATCAGGTCGACGCGCTTTTGCGGCAGTTCGACGATCTTCGGCGTCACGGTCGCGGAAATACGGCCGGCCTTGCGATACAGTTCGATAATGCGTTGAACATCTTCCTGGACCTTGGCCTTGGTGAAGACCCCGCGCGGACGGATCTGGACCTCGTCGCGCAGCTTGTCCTTGGTCATCGACTTGTTGCCCTCGAACACCACCTGGTTGATGATGGGGGCTTCGACAACGGTCACGACCATTTCAGAGCCATTCATGGCGATCTGGACGTCCGAAAAAAGATCGGTGCGGTAGAGGGTCTTAACCGCAAGGTCGATCATTTCCGCATCGACCGTCGATCCGGTCTGGAACGGCAGATATGACACGATGGTCTGCGAATCAATGCGCTCATTGCCCTGGATCGTGATCGTCGAGACATAGGCGGTTTGCGTCGCGGGGGCCGCAGCCTGCGGCGCAGCCTCGGCCGTTGCTTCGGGAGGCGCCGCAGGAGCATCCTGCATCAGGAAGGCGCGCGCATCGGCGGCAGTGGCGAAGGTGCCGGCCGCGATTACAGCTATGACGCTGGCACTGAAGGAAAGGCTGTGAGAAAGGGTCATGCGGCCTCGAAGCAGGCTGTGGGTACGGGTAGTGACAGGGCTATGGCTCAGGTTCACGGAGTGCCTCCGCCGGTCTGGGCGGTTACGGCGGTCGCTTTACGTCCGGTCATGAAAACAGCCCCCTTACGGCTTTGACGAGTCCGACACGGTTCACATCGTTCCATGCCGCAAACAGCATCAAGCCTAATATCAGCACGACGGCTGTACCGAAAGCCACGTTCTGAACGACGGGCGGGATGGGTTTGCGCGTCACGCCCTGCCAAGCATAAAAGGCCAGGTGTCCGCCGTCCAGCATTGGTATGGGCAGCAGGTTGAGAAAGCCGACTCCGATCGAAATCGTGGCAGTAATCAGCAGGAATTTCAGGAAGAGATTGATCAATTGAATTCGGAGCGGCAGGGCTTTCATG
>CAMLLA010000401.1 GCA_946480525.1 uncultured Asticcacaulis sp.
GGTTAGCCTGACATGGTTGCTGCGCTTGGATTTACGCGATTTTGCGGCTAGGCTGATGGAAATTACCAAAGGGGGCGGCATGTCGGCGGAGATCATTGCGTTCAAAAAACGGCCGAAGCCAAAGCCGGCGGAGGTGGCGGCGGAGCCGGCCGGGAACCGGCTGGAGGCGCTGGATATGCTGCGCGGCCTGTGCGTTATCGGCATGATCCTGGTCGCCTATGCCGGCGACTGGACCAGCCGCTTTGCCGTGCTGAACCACGCTGAGTGGCAAGGACTGGTCCTGGCCGACATGATCTTTCCTGGGTTCCTGTTCTGTGTCGGCATGGCGCTTCCCTTATCATTTGCGGGGCGATCGGCCCGTCAGACGAAGGCGCAACTCTTCATTCACGTGCTGTGGCGGGCGGCGGCGCTTATCGGCCTGGGCGTGGTGCTGAATTTCATCGCCGACCCCGATCCGAGCGGCTTCCGGTTGCCGGGCATCCTGCAGCGTATCGGGCTGTGTTACGCCCTGGCCGGCGGACTGTGCCTGGCGATCGGCCGCAAGAGCGACCACGACTTTACCGTCCCGGGCTGGCCGCTCATGGGCGCCATCGCTGCTCTGGTGGCCGGATATGCGGCTCTGCTCAGCCTGTGGACTGGACCGGATTGTCCCGGCGCCTGCTTCGATTCGCTGAGGTCGCTTCCTGCTGTCGTCGACCGTGCCGTCTTTACGCCGGCCTATATGTGGGACTGGGGATTGACGGACGGTGCCGTCACCTATGATCCGGAAGGACTGGTCTCGACCCTGGGCGCTCTGGTCAATGTCCTGCTTGGGGTGGCAGTCGCCATCTACCTCCGGCGTCACGGCGTCAAGGGTAGCCTGATTGCGCTCGTCCTGTTCGGCGTGTTCCTTGCGCTGGCGGGGCTTGGCATGAACACACAGACACCGGTCATCAAGAAGATCTGGACGCCAAGCTTTGCCCTGGTATCGGCCGGCTTCAGCATCGTCGTCTTTACTCTGCTGGCCGTAATCGCCGACGTCCTGAAAGCCGGAAGATTTGCGACCTTCGCCAAGGTTTTCGGCGCCAATGCGACCCTGGCCTTCGTATTGATTTCGCTTTTCGATGCGGGTTTGCAAAGACCTAAGCTGTCAGGCGTCAGCATCCATGACGCAGCGGTCGCGCAACTGGGTGCGATCATCCCCGATGCGCGCGTGGCGTCCCTGGCATACTCTGTCGTTCTGGTCGTGCTGATCGGACTGATTCTCTGGCCGCTCTATCGCAAGCGCTGGTTCCTGAAGCTTTAGGCGAAAATTGCACCGGTCCCGGATATCGCGGACGGATGCGGCTTCGGATTGCCTTGGCGGGTAATTTGCATTCCGCTTTGGAAAGCATTGCCAAATCCGGGGTGCGTAGATTACAAGAATACCGCCGAATAGGGGGCGTAAATGTATTTATTTAAATTACTGACAGTATCCATACTGTGCCTGATGACGCTTGTGTCGCCGGCAGTTGCGGCCAAACTCACTGTGCCGCCCGCCGAAGCGGTGGAACCGCTGCCACCTGGTACGGAGACCCGGCCTTTAAGTTTCACGAAATTAGTCGCGCGGTTGAATCGCGGTCAGACTTGGGGACAGGTGCAGATCGGCGTAATGTGCCTGCCCGCGGGAAACATGACCTGGCGCGGTGGGCAGTCCCAAGTGGATACCGGTGAACTCGACGTAGTCTTTTTTGAAGAAATTGAGAAGGCGGGTTTTTCATCGACTGGCAATCCAAACCTTCTGTTTGAACGCGAAGACAATAGTCAGGCGGAGTATCTGGTTGCGGGGGCGATTAAATCCGCTTCAGCCAGGTTATGTTATAAACTGGCGGGATTTGGTGATTACGACACTGTAAATGGCGAAGTCATTTTCGAGGTCGAGTGGCAAATCTACTCGCGCATCAACAAGACCGTCGTTGCGCAGATAACGACCCGGGGCGGCGCCCTGCGCAAGGAATCTGCCAGCGGCGGAGCCAACGTCTTATTCGACATTGCGTTCTCCGAGAACGTGAAGCAATTGATTAACAAGAAGGAATTTAGAGACGTCTTTATCGGATCGACCATTAAGGCAAATGAACTGCGCCGGCCGAACGATTACCCCGCGCTTCAGATAAAGACACGCAATGCGGTTTCGTCGGCTACCAAGATCGACGATATTTCCGGATCGGTAGTGAGTATCGGCGCAGGTGACGGTCATGGATCCGGCTTCCTGATTTCTGATGACGGATTGTTTCTCACCAACGCCCATGTCGTCGGACAGGCCAAGATTGTCCGCGTCCGGTGGAGTGACAAGCTGGAGACGGTAGGAGAGGTCGTTCGCATCGATCGGGCAAGAGATGTCGCCTTGGTTAAATCCGAGAGCCGGCAGCGGGCGCCGCTGTCACTGCGCCAGGACAGGCTGGAACTGGGAAGCCCCGTGCGCGCTATCGGAGCCCCTTATATGGAAGAGCTGCAAGGTACGGTGACGGCTGGAATAGTTTCGAGCGACAGAATCGTTGACGGATTCCGGTATATTCAGAGCGACGTCGCGGTTAATCCAGGCAATAGCGGCGGGCCTTTGATCGACAGCAACGGCAACGTTGTTGCGTTGACTGTGTCGGGCTTAAGTGTGTCCGGCGCGAATGTCGGAATAAACTTCTTTATTCCGATTGATGAGGCGTTGCGCTTTTTGCAAATCAAGGCACTGCAATAGGACCGTCGGCCAAGTCCCAAAGGGCCTGGCCATTTGCGGCTCTATCACGCGCTGACCGGCCTTGCAGGTTATTGCGCCATCCTGCTCTTGATGATGCCCATGAGTGGGCCGTCCACCGGCACCTTGTCGCCCTTGCCCTGTTCGCGCAGGTAGTAGACCTGGCCGGCCGGGAAGGCGGGTGGGATTTCGTAATCCATGGCCTCCCAGACGTCTTCGCGGAAGCTGTAAAAGGCCCAGTGCGCGCCATGGCCGTTCAGCGTGTCCATGACGTCGCCCAGGTAAGCGCCGCAATCGCTCCATACCCGTACGCAGCCGAACTCCCCGGCGACCATGCGATTGGCGGGTACACCATTGGTTTTCGCCCAGTCGAACGGTACGCCAAGAAAGTCCTGCATCGCCGCCTTGTCGAAGGTCCTGCTTTCACCGCCCCATTTAACCTTTGATCCCGGATAGGGCAGTTGCGGCCTGCGCTTGATCTGTGGACTGCTGGTGATATTCCACGGCTCGTACATGTGAAAGGCGTATAGCACCTTGTCGTCGTTCAGCGGCCGCCAGTAGCTGAAGCTCCAGGCATTGGCGTACCAGCCGCCGTCGACCATGACCGGTGTTGTGCCGTCGACCTCGCGAATGGCCTTGATCAGATGCTCGTACAATGCGGGCAGGTCGTGTGTCGTGCCCTTGTGTCTGGCGTACCAGGCGACGCGCACGTCGGGCGCCGCGTGTTCGTCAAGCCCCATACCCTTTTCCGGCGTCGGTTCGTTGAGCAGATTATACCCCGCCAGCGCCGGGTGATCCTTCAGGGCGGTAGCCAGGTCGCGCCAGAAGGTGGCGGACTGATCCCAGTATTTGCGGTCGTTCCATAAACGGTCATCCTGTGTGTTGCCGTTGTGCTGGACCCAGCGGTCGCCTGGCAGCGACAGGGGCACGATGACGACCTTGATGCCGGCGGCGTTCGCCGCGTCCATCGTCTTTTTGAGCA
>CAMLLA010000402.1 GCA_946480525.1 uncultured Asticcacaulis sp.
GCGCGTGGATTTTGTGCCGGAAACGACAGGCCATGTCGATATTCACAGCCACGTGGTGAAATTAATGTGATATCGATATCAACTGAATATCACGCTGTCAAACTAACGCGGTGTTTACCCGGCAACGGGAAGCCTTTGAATTCTCTGCGCTATTATTTGTGGCGCTTTATACGCCGAAACTGACGGAAAAACTGAATAACATATTGAATATAAATGATGTTAGCGCTGACAAAATCGACGTATCCGTCAAAAGCTGTGACAAAAAAGCGTCAGATTTATGCGTCGTAAGGTCCGTCGTTGACGATATTGTCATACAAGTGTATCTGACAATCGTGGTATCGATATCAGATTGCTACCGCAGCAGTATAACGAGAGCAAGCAATCGGTAGACTTGCATGTGTCCGGCAGGGGCGACAGACAAGGCTTCACAGAAGCCGGGAGGAATGAAAATGAAAACGAAAGCAATGAGGGCGCACGTCTCGGGATTGGCGTTGCTGGTGGCAATGGGCGCCGCTGTTACGGCGCATGCGCAGGAGGCCGTCGCGCCGGCGCAGGACGATTCGGTCGTTGTCGTGACGGGTATCCGGGCGTCGGCCCGTTCGTCGGTGTCCATCAAGAAAAACACGATGGAGATCGTCGATTCGATCACCGCCGAAGACATCGGCAAGCTGCCCGACCCGAACGTGTCGGAAACCCTCACGCGGATTCCCGGCGTCCAGGGCTATCGCTATGGCGGCGAAGGCGCGTCGCCCGTGGGGCAGGGCTCCGGTATCACCATTCGCGGTCTGTCGGGGCAGACGGCGTCACGGGTGAACGGTCGTGCGTTCTTCACCGCCGGCGGCCGCGAATTCAATATCGAAGGCGCGATCCCGGGCATGGTCGCCGGTATCGATGTCTACAAGAATCCATCGGCCGAACATATCGAAGGCGGCATCGGCGGCCTGGTCAATATCCGGACGCGTAACCCCAGTGACTTCAAGCGTCCGACAGTGGTCGCCGGCGTGACCGCGAAATACAACGACCTTGCCGAGGAGGTCGATCCCGAACTCTTCATCCTGGGCGCGAAGAAGTGGGACCTTGAGGGCGGTAGCCGGTTCGGTCTCATGGTCGCGGGTGTCTACCAGAAGGCAACTGGCCGGTCGGACAACAATCCCGGGCTCGGCGGACCGAACTACAAGCTCGCCATTCGCGGCGACGACACCGATCCCAATTACGGCTTTACGGCGCGCGGAGGTCCGGCCGCCTATGCCGGCCGCTCGGACGTATGGTATCTTTATACTCTCCCGACCCTGGCGGCAACGGCGCCCGGCGTGACCCCGGTTGTTGGCGCGAGCACGCCCAACTACTGCCCGGTCAACAATACCTGCCTGACGACCGCTCAGCGCGGCAATCTCATCTCGGCGCCGGTGGCGACGCACAACGTGTTCCAGGAAACCATCATGCGGACCCGCAAGGGCCTGAACGTGGCGGCGGACTGGAAGGTCAACGACACGCTGCGTTTCTATGGCGAACTCAACTACGTCTATTACCAGTACCACCAGAACTATCGCGGCCTGAACCCTTCGGAATCTCCCGTCGTCACCAATCTGCAAACGACGCCGTTCGTGCTGGATGAGGCGGGCGTCAACCGCAACGTCAACGGCGGCTCGAACGACGTCTATACGACAAAGCGCCTGCTGAGTGCGAACTTCCTGAATACGACCTTTAGCTCCGTAGGCGGTGACGAGCACCGTCCTTATGAAACCTGGGTCGGCGCCGGCGGCGTTGAATGGCAGCCGACGGACCGCCTCGAGCTCAAGGCCGATTTTTCCTATATCAAGGCAGATCAGACCCAGGACAACCGCAGCGTAGAGCTGGCCTCGGTTCAGGGTCTCGGCTGGGAAATCGCCCGTGTCCTCGATGGTGAGCCGCACACGCTGAAAATCGTCAGCGGTCCAGACCTTGAAAACCCGAACAACTGGAACTTCAACAGCTATCAGAACAATACGCACAACATCTGGGATGACAGTGGCTACGCGATCGCTCTCAGCGGCGCCTACAAGCTGGACAACAGCGTCGTTCAGAAGATCAAGTTCGGTACGCGTTTCGCGCAGCAGCAGAGCGATTTCCGCGCCTACGGTTTCAACCGCCTGATCACGTCGGACGGTGCAACCTCCCGGACGGCGACGAACTGGATCAATGTCGGAAACACCTATCTTGACTTGCTGGACAATGCGCCGCGCAACTTCATGAAGGGCGAGGCCGGCTATTCCGGTGGATGGCTCGCCTTCAATCCGGATGAACTGCTGGGCGACAATATCCGCAATCGCTTTACCAATCTGGGTATCGTCGCCGAAGACAGCCTGGTCGAGCAGGTCGCGAACCGCCGCTTCGTCGAAGAGAAGACCCTTGCCGGTTACGTGCAGGCGGATTTTTCCGCCTTCGACGATCGCCTGCGCGGCAATGTCGGCGTCCGGGTCGTCAAGACGGAAGGCCTTGCCCGCGCCATGGTCACCAATACGGCCACAACGCCCAGCACGATTGTGCCGCTTGAGCGCACGACCGACTATACCAACACCCTGCCGTCGTTTAACGCGGCGTGGTACTTCAGCCCTGACTTCCTGCTGCGCTTCGGCTATGGCCGCGGCCTGACCCGCGCCGGCCTTGGTGACCTGAACCCCAATGTCTCGGTTAATACGACGACGGGCGAAGGCAGCCGGGGGAATCCGGAACTGGGACCGCAGATCGCCGATTCCTACGATGTGGCGCTTGAGCGCTACTTCTCTCCCACGAACTATGTCGCGCTGGCGGTGTTCGACAAGGAAATCGACGGCTTCTTCAGCGGCGTGCGTGAATGCGAAACCGTCTCGACGGCGCCTGCCTGGGCCGGTGTCGCCAACGGATGTTCGAACGGTCAGTACCTGATTTCCCGCAACGTCAACGCCCAGAAGGGTTATGCGCGCGGTGTCGAAGTCTCCGGCCAGTATTTCTTCGACGCCCTGGGCGGCGTCTGGAGCGATTTCGGCGTCATGGGCTCCTATACCTACATCGATACGGCCAATCCGGTAAACTGGGGCAATATCGCCTTCCCGCGGATTGTCGAAACTCAGCAGCCATTCGTCTCGAAGCATAACTATACGCTGTCGGGCATGTATGACGGCGGCAAGCTTTCCGCCAGGGTTGTCTATACCTGGCGCTCGGAGCAGATCCTGTTCGGCGCCGACGCCAACCCGTTCTGGGGGCGCTACATTCAGGCCTACGGCATTCTCGACGCGGCGCTGAACTATCAGCTCAACGACAACTTCACGCTCTCGCTGAATGCGTCGAACCTGCTGGATCAGGGGTTGAACCGCTTCGCGGGCGAACCGGAAACCATCGAGTCCGGTATCGAGCGTCAACACTATGCCAACGGCCGGAACTTCTCGGTCAGCCTGCGGTACAAGTTCGGCGGCTAAAAAGTGTAGTGACAGCATTGTCAGGGGGCTTGCGTAACAACGCAGGCCCCTTTTTATGTAAATTACTTTCGTCTGATGCATTTATCTGTTGATATCGATATCAGAATGCGGTATTTATTGCTGACAAGGTGTTCCTTGTAAGTTTTTCCTGATCATCTGAACACACTCCCTTGTTCAGTGATTTTCCCTCTTCTTGTGCCGCGGCCTGCTCAACGGCTGCGGCATTTTTTTGGTTCGCCGCA
>CAMLLA010000403.1 GCA_946480525.1 uncultured Asticcacaulis sp.
CAGCGCTGTCGAGGCCCTTGGCAGCAATCTGACGCGTATCCAGCTTGGGCGCAGGCGCCAGGCGCATGACCTCGGCCTGATAGCGGTCGGCGGCATCGGGCGCGCCGGAGTAGAGCATGGGCAGGGCGCGCACACACGCCTCATTGAGCGCGGTCAGCCAGGCCTGGTCCGCCTTGGCGAAGTCGGACAGGACCCAGCCGTGGACCATTTCCTTGGCGCCGGGATGGCCGATGCCCATCCTGCCGCGCAGGAAGTTGGGCCCCAGATGCTGCATGATCGAACGCAGGCCGTTGTGGCCGGCGTGACCGCCACCCATCTTCAGTCGAAAGCGTCCGGGCGCGAGGTCGAGTTCGTCGTGGAAAACGGTGATCTGCTCCGGCTTGAGCTTGTAGAACTGCAAAGCCTTGGCGACGCTGAGGCCCGAGACGTTCATGAAGGTCTGCGGCTTGAGCGCCAGGACTTTCAGCGGTCCCTTGGCGGTCTCGATGATGCCCTCGGAGGTGATGCCGTCGAACTGCTTTTTTTCCGGGCCGAAGGACGGGCCGCGGATCAGCTCATCGATCATCATGAAGCCGATATTATGCCGGTTCTTGGCATATTGTGGACCGGGATTGCCGAGGCCGACGATGAGGTGCATGAAGCCTGCTCGTAGAAGCTAATGGGGTGTGGGGTCCTTGGACCCCATATATCTTTTCTATCAATAAAAAAGCCCCGCCCATAAGGCGAGGCTTTTTTATTGAAAAGAGGTAGACGTGGGGTCCACGGACCCCACACCCCATTAGCTCTCTGCAGCCGCTTCTTCGGCGTCGCCGCTCTTGCTGGCGCTGGAGGCGGTGACCGAAGCCACAACCGTTTCGCCCTTCAGGACCGGCGTCACGTCGGACGGCAGCTTCAGGTCGGAGATGTGGATCGACTGGCCGATTTCATAGCCGGTCAGGTCGATGATGATGTCTTCCGGGATGTGGTCGGCGGGAACCTGGATTTCCAGGTCATGGATGGCGATGTTGAGCGCGCCACCCTTTTTCAGGCCGGGCGACGCTTCCTGGTTCTTGAAGTGTACAGGCACCGCGATCTTGATCTTGGCGTGTTCGTCGACGCGCAGCAGGTCGAAGTGCGTCGGCACGTCCGTGACCGGGTGGAAGTCGATCGACTTCACGATGACCTTCTGGGTCTCGGTGCCGTACTTCAGCGTCACCAAGTGACCAGCCAGCTTGCCGGTATACAGCGACTTGCGGAACTCATTCAGGCTGGTTGCGATCGGCACGGGACCGAGGTTGCCACCATAGAGAATGCCAGGAATCTTGCCGGCATTGCGAACTTCACGAGCCCCGCCGGTACCGGTGCGCTCACGCACCTCGACGTCCAAAACGATATCGACCATAACCTAAAACCTCAATAGAAATACGCCGGTACCACAATTGGCCCGGCGGTCCGAATTTCTGGAGGCGGCCTCGATACACGACAAACCGGGACTACGCAAGCCGCGCAAAGAAAAATGGGCCGGAGAGGGTCTCCAGCCCACCTTAGTATCAGCTCAAAACGTCCGTCAGGTCGCTTTCTTCTTGGTTGCCGCGGCCTTTTTTGCCGGCGCCTTCTTCTTGGTGCTCTTCTTGACCGGCTTCTTGTTCATGTCGGCGTAGGAAACGGCGTTGGCGTGCGAGGCCGAGACCGTACCGTCGTCGTTAAAGCCGATCCGCTTGACCGGCGCGAAGCTGAGGGCGTTGCTGGACATCTTGCCGAGACACTGGCCGGTATCCATCAGGATGTGCTGGCCCAGGCAGAAGATGTCTTCGTAATAGGGCTTGGCCACAGCCAGGCACTGATAGAGGTTGAGCTTCGACATATCGAAGCACTTTTCACCGCTGTTGTCGTCGAGCAGGGCAATGACGGAGTCCGAGCGCGCTTCGCCGCCTTCACCCAGAATGGCCAGGGCGGCGATGGTCAGCGAACGGTTGACCGCATTGGTATAGGGGGTGTTGAACAGGTCGGGACGGCCGAAATCGACGGCGGGTTCCATCGACGGCGTCGCCGGCATCATCGACTGGCTGACCTGCGTCGCGGCGGGATTGCCGGCGCTGTCGGCGGGAGCGGGTGACGCATTGAGCGTGGCGTCGCCGGTCGCGGCACCCGTCGTCGCCCGGGTCGTTAGACCGGTGCCGCTGAGTGCTGCGGCCAGCAGGCGGGAGCTTTCGTCGCTGCGGACGCTCTTGAGGGTGACGGAGTTCTGCTTGGCCTGGGCCAGGCGCTCGTCGCGGCCAGTGACGAATTCCTTGGACCACTTCTGGCGCTGGATGTCGTAGGCAGCCTGTTTGACGCCGGAGCCGGCCTTGTAGACCGACTGGCCGTCGCTGGACAGGGCCAGGATGACGCGACGCGCGGCGACATCGGCAGCGGGCAGGCCGGCGGCGTAGGACGGGTCGCTCAGCAGCTTGGACGTCATTTCGGCACGCGCCGTTGCGTCGGCTGCGTAGGCGCGAAGGGCGGCGCGGAAGCTTGGCTCCTGCATGGCGGCAATGGCGCCGTACGCAACGGCGCCGCGCGCCAGTTGCTGAGGCTCGTATGCCGAGGCAAGCTTCAGCTTTGCCTGCACGTCGTTACCGTCAGGGAAAACGGCGCTCACGGAGCGGGCTTGCTGGATATAATCGACATAGGTTGCTGCGGCGTCGGAGACACCGGAAGCCAGGGCAACCGGCGGTCCTGCGGGGGCAGGCGGCGGCGGCGGCGGCGGGGGCGGGGGCGCGTCCGTAGCGCAACTCGCCAGGCTAAGGGCGAGCAGGCTGATGGCAAGACCCTTCGCGACCGTGAACTTCATATACGCAACTCCCTGAACTTTATCGAGATGGACGGAGTGGGGCGCGGCGGCGCTCCCACACGAACGGCGCGACACCCGCGCCATATGAAAAATTGTGGCAGACTCAAACGCGACAAAGCGCCGAAATTAAGGCTTCTGGCCTATTCCGACACCATTAATCAGCACGTTCAGAAAGAACACGCAATAAGTTTACAAGATGGAAAAGAAGGTATTTTTGCAAGCGCCGGGATGGGGCGGATCAATCAAAAAGTTTTGATACCGATTCTTCGTTGGCGATGCGGCGGATGGCTTCACCGATGAGGGGAGCGACACCGACCAGACGGATTTTGTCGTTCTGGCGGATGGCTTCGGTGGCCTCGATCGAGTCCGTAATAACCAGCTCACTGAGTACCGAACCCGAGACGCGTTCCAGCGCAGGACCCGACAGAACGCCGTGGCTGACATAGGCCGACACCGATCGGGCGCCGCGGTCCATCAACGCCTTGGCTGCATGGCACAGCGTGCCGGCGGAATCGACGATATCGTCGAACAGGATACAGCGGCGGTCCGTGACGTCGCCGATGATGTTCATGACTTCGGATTCACCTGGACGCGGACGGCGCTTGTCGACGATTGCCAGGTCGACATTAAGACGGTCGGCCAGTGCGCGGGCACGCACCACGCCGCCGACGTCGGGCGACACGATCATCAGTTCGTGCGGGTCGGGATAGTTCGACTTGATATCCTTGGCCATGAAGGGAATAGCCACCAGGTTATCGGTTGGAATGTCGAAGAAGCCCTGGATCTGGCCAGCGTGCAGGTCCATGGTCAGGACGCGGTGCGCGCCGGCGCGGGTGATCAGGTTGGCGAC
>CAMLLA010000404.1 GCA_946480525.1 uncultured Asticcacaulis sp.
GGATAGCGGGGATAGTTTGCCCATATGGCTATGCCGGCCCTGCATTTCCATGACTCTGTCCGCGAAGCAATGCTGAAGACAGGAATACTTTTTTATCAACAGCTTGTCTGTTGCTCCTCACAAACAGAGAAAGCCTCCGCGACGAACGCGGAGGCTTTTGCCATGCGATGTCTTTCGTTTAGAAAGACTGGCTGACACGGGCATAGAGGTAACGGCCATTGAAGCCGAACGGCGAGAAGCGGGTGAAGGCCAGGGCGCCGGCGCCATTGCCGCTGGTGACGTTCAGATTGGCGGGCGTCGCGTCCGGGTATTCATCCAGGACATTGTCCGCACCGATCGTCACAACCGTATTGGTCCGGAAGCGGTAGCTGGCCGACAGATCGACCAGGGTGTGATCGCCGGTCTGGATGTCATTGGTGGCGACCGACGCCGGTTCGACAACATTGCCGTAATAGGTGGCGCGGGCATTGGCGGCCCAGCTTCCATTGCTCCAGTCAACCGCGACCGTGCCTTTGTTTTCAGGCGCCGAGCTGGTCAGGATCTGCTGGCGGATACGGGCGAACAGAACAGGTTGCGGCGACAGAGGCGAATTGGTCAGGGTCGGCAAACGATCGATTTCGGTCGTATTGTTGTTCCACGCCAGCGACAGGTTGAAGCGGCCGTAGTTGTCGGTCGGGATGCGATAATTCGCAACGACATCAATGCCTTTTGTCGTAGTGTCTACGCCATTGATGAAGAAGCGCGCCGCCGTCACGTTATATGGCGCCAGCAGCGTCGTGATCTGGCCACCGGTAAGGTTTTCCGACAGGACGATGCGATCGTCGATATCGATCTGGTAGCCGTCGACGGTCACTTCGAACGGGCCCTTGCGCCACACAAAGCCCAGTGTGGCGCTGGTCGAGGTTTCGGCTTCCAGCGGTTCGGCGCCCAAAAGCTGTGCGATGTTGCTGGTAGCCGGGAAGGTGCCTGTTTCCAGGATGACGGCCGGCGTGACCGCCGTGTTCAGGTTGCTGGTCGTTGAAGTAAAGTATTGCTGGCCCAGGGACGGGGCGCGGAAGCCGGTCGAGACCGAGCCGCGGACCGCAAAGGCGTCGGTGACGTCATAGCGCAGGGCCAGCTTGCCGGACGTATTGCTGCCGAAGTCCGAATAGTCTTCGTAACGCACGGCGGCGTCGTAGGAGAATTTGTCCGTAAAGTCGCCGGCGACGTTGGCGTAGACACCTATGCTATTGCGGTCTTCGTCAACGACGTTGCTGGGCTGGAAGCCGGGGAAACCTTGTGCCCCCGCCGGCTTGCCGGTGACTGGGCCTGGCGCGTAGGATTGCGGGTCGCCTTCGCGGATGGTGTAGTTTTCGTTGCGGGCTTCGAGGCCAACCGCCAGGGTCAGCGGGCTCGCCAGACCGACATCGAACGGACGGCTGACGTCGGCGTTGAGCACCAGTTGATCATAGATCAGCCGGCCGTCATAGAAGGACGTCGTGGAGTTGGCGCCATAGGACGCATTGATGCTGTTACGGGTGTGGAAATCGACCGTGTTCTGGCCGGTCGTCAGGCTGTAGTCCTGGGTCCATTCGCCCCACGAGCCGCGCACGCCGACGGTCGCTGAGTGGTCTTCGGAAGTGATGCCGATCAAAGGCAGGAAGCCGTTGGGATAGACGCTTGCCACATTGCCCGACGCGTTGCTGTGGCGGAAGAAGGCGGCGCTTTCCGACTTGATCTTGTTGAAGCCTGCATTGCCGTAGAACTTCCAGCTGTCGTTCAGCGGCACGCCGGCATTGATGAAGACCGACGCCGTTTGCTGGTCCGGATCGCCGTAGCGGGCCGTAACGATCTTTTGGCTGGCGACGGTCGGATCGGTGTCGATATCGGCGCGGTTGGTAAAGCTGCGGTCGCGGTAATGGCCGGACACGGTCAGGAAGCCTTCGTCGCCGATCGGCAGGCCAAGCCAGCCGGACAGGTCGGTGGTGCGGCCGTCATTGGCGTGGCGCGAGGAATTGGCCGGTTCTACGTCCGTGTCGTATTCGCCGTAGCTCAGCGTAACACCGCCGCCTTCGCGGGCTTCGCGCAGGTGCAGGTTCAGCACGCCTGCAATGGCGTCAGAGCCATACTGCGCCGAGGCGCCGTCGCGCAGGACTTCGACGCGGGAAAGTGCGACCTCCGGGATGGCGTTCAGGTCGACGGCGACCGAACCGCGGCCGGCCGAGCCGTTGATGTTGACGAGCGCCGAGGTATGGCGGCGCTTACCGTCGATCAGGACCAGTGTCTGGTCGGGCGACAGACCGCGTAAGGATGCCGGGCGGATCGCGTCCGTGGCGTCGGTGCCGGACGGGCGGGGAAAGTTCAGCGACGGCGCCACGCGTGACAGGCCCTGCGCCAGTTCGGTAGATCCTTGCGCCTCCAGCGTACGCGTGGTGATGACGTCCACGGGGACCAGGGTATTGAGGCGCGAGCGATTGGAAGCGCGCTGGCCGGTGACGACGACTTCACTGCCGTCTTCGCCAGCCGGGGCGGCAGGGGCCGCGTCCTGCGCATGCGCTATGCCAGCCGCTCCGAGGGAAAGGGCCAGGGACAGGCCAAGCGCCGTCGAGCGGTACAGGCGGGCGGTGTTGCGGGGTGCGTGTGCTTTGATCATGGGGAGGATCTCTCAGCTATCGGTTAGTGTGCGGGACGTCTTATTTCCGACAAGGCCGGTTTTAATTACGCCTCATTTGGTCCTGTCCCGCCATAATTTAAAGACCGGCCTGCCTGCACATTTATTAAATTTCGAGATTAGAAAAACTATAGACCTGAACCGATATCACAGGTTTCTCATACGGACGCGATGGCTTATCCGTTCAGAATCAGACCTGGGCAGACTTTGTGATCACGAAACATTTCGTATTATTTTTACGGTAATTTTATTTCGTGAAGTCCGGCGCCAAACGCAAAAACGCCCGGCAGCCGAAACTGCCGGGCGTCCTTTGACACATTCGTCAGGCTGTTAGAGCAGCTGCAGGTTCGCAGCCGACGTCTTGCCGCGCTCCGTAACCAGCTCATAGCTGATCTTCTGGTTGTCGTTCAGACCACGCAGACCGGCCTTTTCAACAGCGCTGATGTGAACGAATACATCGCCGCCGCCTTGATCCGGCTGAATAAAACCATAGCCCTTGGTGGAATTGAACCACTTGACCGTACCTGTCGCCATTACTGGCCTCCTTGATATCGCACCTTCGTGCAGAGAGGTAAGCGCGAGATTGCGCCTGCCGAAATCCGAAGTTAGCGATGTCCTGAAGAGCGCCGGGTGGCGGATCAGCTGGGGTATCCTAAGTCTCGAACGCAGGCACTGTATGCGTTTTCTCGCTTTTGGCAAGAAAAAACCCCGGAAGGTCGACCTTCCGGGGTTTCTTCGCTGATGCGCTCAGGCTTACGCTTCGTAGGGCGCGTCGGCCATGGCCTGACCGGCGCCGCCTTCCAGCAGGTCGGCAGCGGCCTGTTCGTCGGCGAGACGGTCTTCCTCGAACTGCGAGGCGATGACGTTCTCACCGGCGGCCTGACGCTCGGCCTCGTCGGCCGAACGGGCCACGTTCACCGTGATGGTGAGCGAGACTTCGGCGTGCAGACGGGCCTTCAGGCTGTGCAGGCCCAGGGTCTTGATCGGCGTATTGAGCACGATCTGGTTACGT
>CAMLLA010000405.1 GCA_946480525.1 uncultured Asticcacaulis sp.
TCTTGACCCGATAGGTCAGGTTGCGCAGGCCCCAGTATTCGATCTTGGCGATGTGGCCGCCGTTTTCTTCGATCAGGGCTTTCAGGGTGTCGTTGAGGGCTTCCGCCTGTTGCGGCGAAATGTCCTGCCGCGACATCACGACGTGTTCGTAATAGGGCATTTTTATCCTCTTCCGGTGAGAAGAGCGGCGCGAGCGACGGCGGAAGTCCGGCGCACACGATGGTTCAGTTGATCCGCGGATGCGGCTGACCACTCTTCAGGGGAAGCGGGCCTATAGAGGAAGTCTGTATAAAACGCAAGTGCTGTAAGCATTGGAGTGATGGTCTCCATTACAAACGCTTCATGACAGGCTTTTAAGTTGTCATTGGAGGCATGGATCGTCAGGGTGTATACATTCGCTCCGGGTCAGGAGCACTCAATACGGGAAACTGGGATCATGAAAACTCTCGCAGTGGCATCGGCAGTATCGGCTCTGGCAATGGTTGCGGCAGCGCCGTCGCTTGCGGCGCCGGCCAAGGAAGTGGAACTGGAGAACGTCGCCGCGCGCGTCGTCGTTACGCCGGAGGCGCGCCAGGACATCGAACTCAAGGTCGCCTACGCCGCCGGCAACAAGTTGCCGAAGATCATGGTTCATATGGAAGGCGCCAAACTGGTCGCCGACGGCAAGCTGAAGATGCGCGGCCTGCAATGCCAGGGCGCGGACGCGGTCAAGATCAACGGCATCGGCGTGGTGACAAAGGCCGAGCTGCCGATCATCTATATCAAGGTGCCGATGAACGCCGAAGTCGCTGTCGGCGGAGCCACGTTCGGCCAGATGGGCGCGACGTCCGAACTGGAGTTCAGCCAGGGCGGCTGCGGAAACTGGACGGTCGGTGATGTCGCCGGCAAGGCCGAGATCAATATCGGTGGTTCCGGTGATGTCACGGGCGGCAACACGCGCGACCTGACCGTCAATATCGGCGGCTCCGGCAATTTCAAGGCAAGGTCGGTGGCGGCGCTTGAGGCCAATATCGGCGGTAATGGCGACATTGAGCTGGCGAAGATCAATGGCCCTGCTGAAGTCAATATCGGCGGATCGGGGAATGTGGCCGTAACCGAAGGCTTCATGCCCAGGCTGGAAGTCAACATCGCCGGCTCGGGTGATGTCCGTTTTGGCGGCGAAGCGAAGGATGTCGAGGTCAATATCGTCGGTTCGGGCGACGTCCGCGTCAAGAAGGTGTCCGGCAACATCTCACGCTCGATCATGGGCTCGGGCAACGTCATCGTCGGCCAATAGGGCTGGGCGTCACCTTCCTCCGGTGATCGGCATCTGGCCTATCACCGGAAGAGCTGAAGCACCCACGATTGCGACTGGTTGGCCATGGACAGCGCCTGGATCGCCAGTTGCTGCTTGATCTGTAGCGACTGAAGCCTGGCCGCTTCGACCGCCATGTCGGCGTCGACCAGCCGGCCGATGCCTTCGACCATCTTGTCCTGCAGCTTGTCTATAAAGGTCTGGTGCCGCTCGATCGCCTTGGACGAGGTCCCGAGCTTCGACAGTGCGGCTGAGACATTGTTTATGGACGTGTCGATCGTCGAGATCATGTTCTGTGCAGCGGTTGCCGTCGTAAAGGTCGCGGCGGCCGACAGGGTGATGATTAGCCCGCCCAGCGACATGTTCTGCGCCGCCACGGTCATGCGGCTGGTGCCTTGCGCGTTGGCCAGGGCCGAGATCGAGCCTCTTGAGCCGTTCAGCAGATTGATGCCGTTGAAGCTGGCGTTTTGCAGCGCCTTGGTGATCTGGTCGCGGATCGAATTAAAGTCGTTTTTCAGGGCGTTGCGCGCCGTCGTATCCAGCGAGGTATCCGACGCGGCCAGCGCCTTTTCCTTGAGTTCAGTCAGCATGTCCGAGATCGACTCGCCGGCCGAAAGGGCGACGTCGACGGCGGAAGTGGTGCGGGACAGCGAGCCTTTGACCACGTCAAGCGCGCTGACTTCGGCGCGCTGTGTCTGGGCGATGGCCCAAACGGCGGGGTCGTCCTTGGCGCTGGCGACCTTCAGGCCCGTGGAGATACGGTTCTGCGTCGTCATCAATTGCGAGTTGATGGCGTTGAGATTCTGCAGGGCGATCATCGCCCCGACATTGGTATTGATGGAAGACATCTTTCCTGTCTCTCCAACTCCATTCGTCCCGGCAACATTCTGTCGACGGAGGCCTAGGCCAGACTGTTAGTATGTCAGCGATTGCTTAACGGTAATTGAACACAGGCGGCGAGTTGTGAATATTTCGAAAACGGCGATCCGGTTTGACAAAGCCGTTTTGCCCGTTAGAGATAATTTGTCCGACATAACGGATAGCGGTCTTGCCGGCCGTGATATAAAGCTCCGAAACGCCACCCCGAACATTCCCCAGAGTCCGACATGCCCGATTTGATCCATGCCTTTTCGCGCCGAAACTTACTTACCGCTGCAGCCGGCACCGGTGTGATCGCCGCAGCGGGCGCGGGACTGGTCCTGCCGGCACACGCCAAGGGCAAGACAAAAATGAAGCCGATCGTCAATCCTCTCGTCCTGCAGCGCGCCGATCCGCAGATATTCCGGCACAGCGACGGCCATTATTACATGATGGCTTCGGTGCCGGAATACGACCGGCTGGCGATCCGCCGGTCCAGGACCCTGGCCGGTCTGGCGGACGCCGAAGAGACCGTCGTGTGGCGCCGCCCGGTCGAAGGCAAGATGGGCGGCTACATCTGGGCGCCCGAACTCCACCATTTCGACGGCCAGTGGCATATCTATTTCGCCGCCGGCGACAGCGACGAAAAATTCCACATCCGCACCTACGTCCTGAGCAGCCGTGACGCCAACCCTTTGACGGGCAAGTGGAGCCTGACCGGCCAGCTTGAGACGCCGTGGGACACGTTTACGCTCGACTCGACCGTGTTCGAACATCGCGGTGTGCGCTACATCGCCTGGGCGCAGAGCGAACCTGGCATCCAGACCAACAGCAATATCTATCTGGCGCCGCTGGCCACGCCGACGACCCTGGGCGCCCCGCCGGCGCGTCTGACCGTGCCGACCCTGCCGTGGGAAATCATCGGCTACAAGGTCAATGAAGGTCCGGCCATCCTGGCGCGCAACGGCCGCCTGTTCATGACCTATTCTGCCAGCGCCACGGATCACCATTACTGCATGGGGCTTCTGACCGCGCGCGATGACGCCGACATCATGGACCCGGCGTCGTGGACCAAGTCACCGGAACCCGTGTTTCAAAGCTCGCCGGAAACTAATGTCTGGGGGCCAGGACACAACAGCTTCACGGTCGACGAGCAGGGCGGGGATGTGCTGGTCTATCATGCCCGCGACTATAAGGAGATACCGGGCAATCCTCTGTTTGACCCGAACCGTCACACCCGCATCCAGCCCATCCGCTATACGGCCGATGGTGTCCCGGAGTTCGGCGTGCCGGTCGCAAATGGCCCGGTGGGCGGATAGGGGGATGGCGGGCGAAGCCCATCGCCATCTTCCTGCTCAACCTGTGGCCGTTTAGCCCTTTTGCGAGGGCAAACCGTGTGTTAACGGTTAAGGATACGGCATTAAAAGACAGGGTGGGGTCGTGTTCGAAGAAGATGTCAGGCGGCGTATCCATTTCGCTCCGGCGCCTGCCTGGGTA
>CAMLLA010000406.1 GCA_946480525.1 uncultured Asticcacaulis sp.
GCGATGGCGTTCGGCTGGACCACGCCATCCTTACCGGAAAAGCGCGTCTGATATTCGACAACATCGCCCGCGGCGGCATCGAGATTAAGCCGCGTCAGGTAGCCATCGGTCTTGACGGTGCCCGCCGACGTCTTGCCTGACGCGATCTGGTTGACGTCATTGTCGGCGTCTTCGGCAATGGTCCCTGAAGAACTGCCGGCGACCCACGCCTTGCCGTTGACGAACTGGACCTTGGCGTCCTTTTCGACGCCCGCACCGCCATAATAGGCGATAGTGTCCGAAGCGGACGACGCCAGGTTGGCGTCGATCGACAGGGCATAGGCATCAAAGCCGCCGGAATAGGCCGACTTCACGTTGCCAGTCGTTTCCAGAAGGTTGTCCGAGCCGGAAGATCCACCCAGATAGAGCTTGCCGTTATACACCGACATCCCGCTGATCGAGCCGCCGCCTATGCCGCCCAGATTACGCGACGCGGACTGGGTTGCCGTGTATTTGGTATAGTTCTGAATAGTTTCGACGCCGTTGGCGTCCTTTACCGTGCGGGTCGCTGGCTGGGCGTCAAGTGTGAACGTCTTTACGACCGCGCTGCCGTCTTCGATGCCCGAGGTATAAAGCGTGTTCCCGTCGACAACCATGCCCGAAACGGAGTCGGTCTTGTCGGTGCCCGTCTGGACAGTGAACCTGGACTTGCCGTCGGCGTCGAAGCCCATGACATAGCCGTCCCAGCCGCCCTTGATCGCCGTTGTCGCCCCAGGCATTGATGTGCGTGTCCGGCCGCCGACATAGATCGAGCCATCGGCGCCAAAGGCAACGGCCGTCGCCTCGTCTTCGCCTGTGCCGCCTTTGCGCTTCGTCCACATCTCGACTCCGGCAGAGTCGTAGACCGATACGAAGCTGTCGGTCACGGACTCGTCAGCGCCTTGGGTTCCCTCATGAATCGTCGTGGTCGTCGTTGTTGTGTTGGGCGCGGTGCCATAGGTCTTTACCGTCGTGCTTGAAATATTGAGCGCGCCGGTGACCGAACCCGCTATGGCGACCTTGCCATCAGCAGACACAGCCATCGAATAGCCGGATGCCGCATCGGACGCGCCCAGGGTCCGGGTAAACACGAGGTTGCCGGCGGAATCGTACTTCATCAGAGCAACATCGGTCGTGCCCTTGATATCCTGATTGGAAATCTGACCGTTGACATCGGCCAGCACATAGACCGAGCCATCCGGTCCGGCCAGTGATTGGCGGACATTGGCGACCGTATCGGGCATGGCGGTCTGTTGCGACTCGCCCTCGACCCAATACTTGTCCCCGACCTTGGAGACCGGATCTGCCAGCGCCGTGCCCGACGCATTCTGGTCGGTCTGGAACTTGAGAAGCTGCGTGGTCACCTTAGGCGTCTTGGCCGCCGCGGTCTCCTCGTCCGTCTTCTTGGTCGTGCTGGCCTTCGCCGCACTGTCGCCGGACGATTGCATGACAAAGACCGAATCCGACTTCGACGCCGCGCTGAAGGTTACCGCCTCGTACGAGACGCCCTTGAGTTTGAGCCCGTAGCTTTCCTGTCCTTTCGACAGCGTAACGGTCTTGCCGTTAATGACGGAGGTCGTCGGAACCGCAGCCGTGCGGTTAACCTCGAACTTGGTGAAAAGCCCCTGCGCTTTTAGCTTGGTATTGATGAAGGAAACAACGTTCGACATCGTCCGCGCGGTGCTGCCCATATCGGCGAGATCGATATCAACGGTAAACGGCGTCGCAGTACCGATCTTCTTGACCGACATGCTGAACTTGACGTCGCCTTCGAACGCCTTGACCGGTGTCGAAGCCGATCCGGTGTGAATAGAGTCCGCCGTATAGACTGTGTCGGTCCGCGGCACGCCGACCGTACTTTTCAGTTTTTCCGTCAGCGTTCCCTGCGTCAGCGACACGTGATCGAAGCTGGTATCGCCCAGATACTCGGTCACCTCTTCCATGCCGGCCGAGAAGCGCCGCTTGACGTCCGCCAGCACATTGGTGCTGATCTTGTCGTCCTGCGCCTTTTCGGCCAGCCCCTGAAGAGCGGAAAGCCCCTGGTAGAGCGTGAAAAGCTTGGAATAGTCTGGCGACGCCCCGGCGGCATCGATGGTGATGGAGCGCGGATTGATAAAACGGTGGCCCTTGAGAACCTGGCTGACCAGGTCGTCTTCCTGGGGCATCTTCGAACCAACCGCCCACGGCGAACGCGGCGCCACGGCCGAGCCTGTCGGAGAATAGGTCTTTGTGGATCCTGTCGCGCCAGAGGATCCCGATGACGAAGACGACGCGAGGCCGATCTTCGAATTGTAGTAGCTCGATATCAATGACGAATCGAAACCGATCACAACAGGGTCCAGTTCTTGACGAGCGTCCGCGGTGGACGCAGAATCAGAACCCTCAGTCTCTCTTAATATTGTTTAAGAGTCGTAAAACCGGAAGGTTAACCGCCTTGAACAGCAAAGGCCCGCGGACGACGTCGCGGGCCTGGGAATGCGGTATCTTTTGCACACCCTACTTGAAGAGAGCCAGTATCTGCTGCGGCGACTGATTGGCGATCGAAAGCGCCTGCGCACCCAGCTGCTGCTGGACCTGCAGCGCCTGCAAGCGTGAACTTTCCTTGGCCATGTCGGCATCGACCAGATTGCCGATCCCGCCCTTGATGGCGTCACCAAGCTTGTCGACGAAGCTCAGGTGGCCCTCGATCTGCTTGGCCTGGGAGCCCAGGGCGCCAAGGCTGGCGTTCAGGTTCAGGATCGACGTGTCGAGCGACGACAGGATATTGGACGCCGACGTCGCCGTCGACAGCTGCGCGGCTGCACTCAGGGTAAGAATCGGCCCACCCAGAGCCATGGTGCGCACCGACAGGGTAATGACAGAGTTGGCGTCGGCGTTCGCGATAAACTGAATGTTTGTCGCAAGCGAACCGTCAAGGATGTTGGACCCGTTGAAGGTGGCGTTCTCAACGATGTGCTGGATCTGACCCAGGATCGACACGAAGTCACCGTTCAACGCATTGCGTGACGTCGTATCGATGGAGGTGTCCATCGCGCCGACGACCTTTTCACGTAGCTGATTGAGCAGGTCCGACACCGACTCGCCGGCCGCCATGGACACATCCGCAATGGATGCCGCGCGGTTGAGGCTGTCCTTGACGGCGCTTAAGCCCCCCAGGTCCGCCCTCTGCCCTTGTGCAATCGCATAGACGGAAGCATTGTCCTTGGCTGTCGACACCGCAAGACCCGTTGAGATCTTTTGCTGGACGTCATCCATCTGCACGTTCGCGCTGTTCAGGTTCTGAAGCGCGATCATCGCTGATGTATTGGTGTGCAAGCTCACGGACATAGCCCGTATACCTCCATAATAGGCCGACTCACTAAAGTCTTAACGATTATGGTAAGCAAAAGGTTAACGGGAACAACCGCTTTTCACCCCGGGCAGGCGAAATCGCGGGGCGCAAACACGCTCCGGTATCTTAAAAACAATAACCATGCCATTGAAACTACTGCGATAAAGGACGCTATCGCCTGCGGATTTTCCGCTGTGGATAGGACCAAATGTGCCGCGAAAATAATTAATAAAAGGTTGATATCGACGTAAAAAGGCCCGGCGGAACGGGTCCGCCGGGCCTGTATGA
>CAMLLA010000407.1 GCA_946480525.1 uncultured Asticcacaulis sp.
CGTCCAGCGTCGCCGGGTCCGGCCCCGTGGCGCTATAGAGATCGACCTGAAAGACAAGCGTATCCCGGGCAATGCCGGAATCGAGGACGTAGCTCAGCGGCGTATTCGAAACCAGACCGCCGTCCCAGTAGGGTTCGCCATCGATCATGACGGCCGGGAATCCGGGCGGCAGGGCTCCGCTGGCCATGATATGGTCCGGCGTGATCTTGCGTTCGGCGTTGTCGAAATAGACGAAGTTGCCTGTCCGAACGTGGACCGCACCGACGCTGAGCCGCGTTTCACCACGATTTATACGGTCGAAATCGACCAGGTCCAGCAAGGTCTGACGCAGCGGTGCGGTGTCATAGAAGCTGGTGGCCTGAACTTCACCCGGTGGGTTGAACCACGGAGGCAGGAACCACGGCCGGAAAAAGCCCTGGACGCCGGCAGACAGGGCCCAGGCGCCCGACATCTGGCGATAAACATAGTCGGCAATGTCACTGACGGCTGTGGCGCCGTCGCCCGGAAGGTGGACGCCCACTCTTTTCCAGAAAGCCTTCAGGGCGTCGATACGATCTTTGGGCGCATTGCCGGCGATCAGCGCGCCGTTGATGGCGCCGATGGAGATACCGGATACCCAGTCGGGCCGGATGCCGTGTTCGTGCAGGACCTCATAGGCTCCGGCCTGATAGGGTCCAAGCGCGCCACCGCCCTGCAGAACCAGAACGGTCTGGTCGAAGGGTAAATCCAGGCGCAGATCGGGACTTTCGAAAGACATATGACTCTCCGGACAGCCGGAGAGTCATATTGCGCCGCAACATGTCTATTTCAAGGTTAGAGATTTTCGTTTGTCGCAATATTCAGCGGAAAACCGTTGCACTTTTCCGCACATTGCTTAGTCGACGCCGTAAACGACGCATGCCGTCGATTCCAGCCTTTGCAGGGGTGGGGTCTGGATAAACGGATTGGCCAGGGCCTTGGCTTCAAGATATTCGACCGATCCGGCAACAGGGGCCGGCGGCGGAGGCGGAGGTGGTGGCGCCGCATAGGCGAGAGCCGCACGGTTTCCGGACACGACGACCTCGTTCGCCTCCGTATTGCTCCACTCGTCCTCGGCATTCCGCGCCAGGATGTCGGTGCGGCAGGCGCGGCCCGTCGGGTCGATGACCTTGATGGCGCCAAGCTTCCCGCCGGCCGCCGTCACGCCATCTGCGGCGCGTTTGCGCGTATCCTTGATGGCCTCGTTATAGAGCCAGGTATTGATCTCATTGGTCGGCTGGAGACTGAAGCCGATACCGCTGGTCTGGGTGGGCGATGCGGCAAGCACCAGGGCATAGGCGCGTTCCAGCTGCGCCATATCCCGGACCTCGATCGAGATGTTCAGCGACACCTCATAGCCGTTGATCTTGTCGCCGCGCTGGTCTTCGATGCGGTTGCCGTTCTTGTCGCGGTACTGCTCATAAAGGGCGCGCATGGAGAAGCCGGTATTGACCCGCACGGCGTCCTTGCCGAGTTTGGCCAGGGCCTGTTGCAGCGCCTTGGTCTGCTGGATCGATCTGGCCTGAGCCTTCTCGGCAGACTCGTCCGTGCTCAGAAAGGTGGCGGAAAAGCTGGCGCGGTTGGCCGGGATTTCGGTGAAGACGTGGCCTGTCTGGGTGATGACGCCTTCGCGCATCCACCATGGCGCCTTGTCATACGGCGATGCCGATACGGGCGTCGACGGCGCGGCCGGCGCCGTCTGCGCCCTGACGGGTTTGGCCATGGCGCCGCTGGCTATCAGCAGAACCGCGGCAGTGGCCAACAAGCTAACTCTGATCATGTGTCCCTCCCTGATGCGCGACCATCGGCGCGTGGGGTCAAGGTGCTGCGTGTCGATGTCCGATTTATGACCGTCATTCAACGCCATAGACGACGCAGGCGGTCGCGGCCAGCCGTTGCAATGGCGGCGTCTGGACGAAGGTATTATCCAATGCCTTTGCTTCGAGAAGCCCTACCTGGGACGGCGGCTCTGTGTATTCGCTCTTGGGCGTAATCCTGGGCTGAACAACCGGCGGCGGCCGGTCCTCATCGTCGGCAAGGTTGGCATAACCGAATCTGTTATGCGTTTCCTCGGCGCCACGCGCCAGGATATCGGTTTGGCAGGCGCGTCCCGTGGGATCGATGACCTTGATACCGCCAAGCTTACCTCCGGCCGCCGCTGCGCCATCGGATGCACGCTGGCGGGCATCCTTGATGGCCTGGTTGTAGAGCCAGGCATTGATCTCGTTGGACGGCTGCAAACTAAAGCGGATATTCGCCGTCCGGGTGGGCGCCGCCGCCAGCACCAGAGCGTAGGCGTTTTCAAGCACCGACAGGTCGCGGACTTCCAGCGACAGGTTCAGCGAGACCTCGTAGCCTTCGATCTTGTCGCCGCGCTGGTTTTCGACGCGGTTGCCGTTCTTGTCGCGGTACTGCTCATAGAGCGCCCGCATCGAAAAACCGGTCGTGACGCGCACGGCATCCTTGCCAAGCTTGGCCAGTGCCTGTTGCAGCGCCTTGGTCTGCTGGATGGACCTAGCTTGCGCCTTCTCGGCCGTATCGTCAACGCTGAGGAACGTCGCGGTGAAGTTGGCGCGATTGGCCGTAATCTCGGTGTAGACATGGCCAGTCTGGGTGATGACGCTGTCCTTCATCCACCACGGCGCCTTGTCATAGGCCGAATTGGCCGCCGTCTGCGCCAAGACCGGCTGCGCCGCCAGCAGCAGCAATGCCGCCGCCCCAGCAAGACAATGCAATCGTTTCATAGATCCCTCCCCCTTTTTGTCCGTTGCCATTGGATACGGACAGTTGAACGCTTGTCCGCTCTGTAAAAATACAATGCAAAACTTGCGGCGCGCCTGAAATATTCGCCGTCTTGTGAGTAGGGCACGCTTTGATAGGCTTGCGATAAACGTGTGGACATCAAGGTATTTCATATCGCAAAGCCATGTCAATCGACCTGACCTCACCTTCGGTAGCCGCTGCCCTTATCCTGTTTGGCCTGCTGTTCATTGCGTTGCTGGTGGTGATTGTCCTGATGATCCGCGACCTGACGGACGATGGCCTGAAATATTCCAAGCCGCTGAACCCGTACCGGAGAGCCCGCCGCAAGGCGCGCAAGGGTGACGCCAAGGCCTGCGTCGCGGTGGCCGACATGCTGGAAAAAGGCATTGGCGGCGCGCCGCGTAATTACAGCCTCGCCAGCTACTATCTGCATCAGGCGGCGTCCGTCTTTGCCGGCAAGGCGCGGCAAGGCGATGGCTACGCCGCCTTGAAACTGGCCGAGATCTGCAATCACGGCTATACCTTCCCACACATGTCGAAGATGGGCGACAAGGCCTATCGCGCCGCTTTGGCGATCAATGAGGCCAATGCCAGAAGCGGCGACGTCAACGGCATGGCCTATGCCGGGTATCAGTACCGCTATGGACTCGGCTGCATCAGCGATTTCGACCGGGCGGCGGAGTATCTGGCGCCTGCCGCCGAGCGTGGGCATCCCTGGGCGGCCAAGTGCCTGGCGGAACTGCATCTCCATGGTCTTAAGCCGAAGCCCGACCCGATAACGGCGGCCAGGCTGGTGCGGCAAGCGGCGCTTCATGGCGACAACGAAGCCATCGAGCGCGT
>CAMLLA010000408.1 GCA_946480525.1 uncultured Asticcacaulis sp.
GCAAAGGGTCGGGAAGCGGCTGTTACCGCGCTTTCAGCGTTGGGCTGTCGAGGTCGAGCTCGGTAACCGGGATGACTTCGGCCTTTGGCAGGGCCGTCCCGATGGCGTCGCCCATCTTGGAACGGTCGCCGACGATGATGACGCTAGCCTTCGCCGGATCGAGCACGGTGCCGGCGAAGGCGGAAACCTGGGCGGGGGTTATTGCAGTAACCCTGGCCGTATAGTTCTGGATCTCCTTCAGATCGACCTTGTAGAACGACAGGTCGCCGAGGATACCGGCCAGTCCGTCGGCTGTCCCTAAGTTCCGGCCATAGTTGCCGATCAGGCTCGACTTGCGCGCGGTCAGCTCGTCGGCTGAAACCGGCGTCGTGGCCAGGCGCGTCAGTTCAGAGCGTATCAGTCCGACCACTTCGGCCGCCGACTCGTTCTTGGTCTGGGCCGATGCGGTAAATCCACCGGTCGTCAGGCGCGGTGACAGGGACGCGCTGGCGCCATAGCTCAGGCCACGCTTGATGCGAATTTCCTGGTTGAGGCGCGCCGAATAGCCGCCGCCCAGCACCGTCGACGTGACGATGCCGGGATAATAGTTGGGGTCGTTGCGGGCAATGGTCGTCTTGGCGACCATGACGGCGCTCTGGCCGGTGCCGGGCAGGTCGACAATGACGTCGCGCGCTGCGCCTGACGGTGTGACGGCCGGAGCGGTCAATGTCTGGCCGGTCGGGCTCGACCAGCCGCCGAACGCGGTTTTCGCCAGGGCAAAACCCTCTTCCGGCGTGATGTCGCCGGTCAGCACCAGCACGGCATTGTCCGGCCGCCAGGCGCCCTTGTGTGCGTTGCTGAGATCGTCACGGGTGATTTTCGGCAGGGAGTTCGGCGTGCCGCTGGCGACGTGGCCCATGGCGGTGCCGGCATAGATGACCGGGGCCGTGACGTAGCCGGCCAGGGATCCGGGTTGCTGGAAGTTGACCTTCAGGCCGTCGAGGGTCTGGGTGCGGACGCGGTCGATCTCCTCTTCGGCAAAGGCGGGATTTTGCGCGACGTCGGCCAGGATGGTGAGCGCGGGTTTGAGGTTGCTCTTCACCACCGTCAGCTTGAGCGACGACTGTTCCCAGTCCGAACCGGACGTGATGGAGGTGCCGAGCGATTCCGTCTGGGCGGCGATGTCCTGGGCCGACCGCGTCGTGGTGCCTTCGGTGATCACGTCCGACATCAGGCTCAGCGCGCCGGCCTTGCCGGACGGGTCCGACGACGCCCCGGCGCGCGCGATGAGCTTGACCGCGACCAGCGGCAGGTCGGAACTCTTGGCGACGACGACCTTGAGGCCGTTGGGCAGGGTCGTTTCGGCCGGAGCCGGCAGGGCGGGGTCGACGGGCTTGCCCAGCGGCGGCAGGGCTTCGCGCTGGCCTTCGGGCCGCAGGCTCACGACGTCGCCGGTGAACTTGACGCTGGCGACCTTTGGAATATCGGGCGTGGCGGGGGCTTCCCCGGCAGGGCGTTCCGATTCCGCCAGGTAGCGGATGGTCAGGGCGCGGTCGTCGCGCAGGTATTTCTTCGCGGCCGCCTGAACGTCGGCGGCGGTGACGGCCTGGAGGTCGGCAATGGCGCTGTTGGCCTTGGCGGCATCGCCTTCGGTCAGCAGGGCATAGCCGAGTGCAAAAGCGCGGTCATCGATCGATTCGCGCGACGCCACGGCGGCGGCGATCAGTTCGGTCTTGGCCTCGTTCAGTTCGGCGGCGGTGACCGCTTCGTTGCGGATGCGGGCGATTTCGGTCTTCAGCAGGGGCTCGACCTCGTCCAGCGTCTTGCCGTCTGACAGGATGGCGCCAGCATAGACCAGCCCAGGCTGGGCCGGCAGGTCGGCGGTCGAGAAGATTTCGGCCGCGACCTGCTTGTCGTAGACCAGGCTGTTATAGAGGCGCGACGACTTGCCCGACGACAGGATGGCGTTCAGCACCGACGTCGCGGCCGCGTCCTTGTCCGACGCCTTGGGGCCCAGCCAGGTGATGACGAAGGCGGGCAAGGGCACGTTCGGACCATAGGTGGTGACGGTCTTCGATCCCGTGCGCTGGGGCTCGGTGGCATAGGTGCGCGGTGTCTGCGGGCCGGCGTTCTGGATCGGCGCCAGATATTTGTCGACCCAGGCATTGAACTGGGCCTCATCGAAATTGCCGACGACGATCAGGGCGGCATTGTCCGGCCGGTAGAATTTCTGGTGGAAGGCGCGGACATCGTCGATGGTCGCGGCGTCCAGCTCCTCGATCGAGCCGATGCCGGGTCGTTTGTACGGATGGGCGGCGTAGGAATATTGCGGAATATAGAGGCCGAACAGACGGCCGTAGGGCGAGGCGAGGATGCGCTGGCGCAGCTCTTCCTTCACCACGTCGCGTTCCGACTTGAAGATGGCGTCGTCGACAACCAGCGCACCCAGGCGCTGGCTTTCGGCCCAGATCAGGCGCTCCAGGCTGGCCGACGGCACGACCTCGTAATAGTTGGTGAAGTCGTCGTAGGTCGAGGCGTTGTTGAAGCCGCCGACGTCTTCGGTCAGGCGGTCCAGCGTCTCTGACGGCATGTCGCGCGTCGCCTTGAACATCATGTGTTCGAACAGGTGCGCGAAGCCGGATCGGCCGTGCGGATCGTCCTTCGAACCGACATTGTACCAGACCTGCACCGTCACGTTCGGCGTCGTCGTGTCGCGCGACCAGTAGACCTTCATGCCGTTCTTCAGGGTCCGCGTCTTGTAGGCGATCGGCGGAACGGTGATCCGGGCGTCCGGCGTGCTCGCCGTCTTCGGCGCGGCCTGCGCCATAGGTGCGGCCAGTAACGTGGCGACCACAGCCAGGCTTGCGCGGCTCAGAAGGGATTTGCGGGAAAGGATCATGGCGGAAGCGCCCTTTGAATGAGGTCCGGATAATAATCCCGGAAACTATTTCATAAGGCGCCCCGCCGGAAAAGTTACAAGAAAGTTAGACGAGCGCTTTCTAAAAAGTGTGCAGCGGTTTTTGGATAGAAAGCGCGATTAAGACGAAGATACGAGCGCTTTCCAAAAAGTGTGCAGCGGTTTTTGGATAGAAAGCGCGAAAAACAAAGACACTAGGCGGCGGCCAAAGCCGGGACGCGCAATTCACCTTCGTCATGTCCGTCCCAGTATTTGACGCTGGTGGCCCGGACGTGGATCAGGACAAGACCGGGCGTATCGAGTCCGTCCTTGAACCAGATCTCGATATCCTTGTCCCAGTGCCTTTCCATCTCGGAGCGGTCAGTGATGAGTTCGGCTTCGCCCATGACCGAGAAGAAGACCGGTTTTTGCAACAGCGCCGGTTCCTTCGAAAAGGCGACATTGACCTGGGGATTTGAAGCGATGTCCTGAGCCGCCGACGATGATCCGTCGGCGAAGAACCAGTTGTCGCCTTCCCAGTCGACATTCTTGTTGTTGCTCATCGGCCGCGACTCCAGCCCGCCGGCGGGAGAGCGGGTCGTCAGCATGCAGATATCGATATCGCGCATGCGCCTGGCGACATCCTGAAGCGAAAGTTTGCTCATCGACGCCCCCCTACCTCGACACGAACTTGGCGAAGCGGCTGGTCTTGCCGCCGGCGGTTTCGTCCTGGGCCAGAAGGG
>CAMLLA010000409.1 GCA_946480525.1 uncultured Asticcacaulis sp.
ATTGATGCGGAAATAGGTCGACAGCTCCATCGGGCAGCGCACGCCCGGCGGGACATAGACGAACGACCCGTCCGAAAAGACAGCGGCATTGAGCGCGGCGAAATAGTTGTCCGAGACCGGAACGACCGAGCCCAGATATTGCTTCACCAGTTCAGGATATTCGCGCAAGGCCTCTGAAATCGCACAGAAAATCACGCCCGACTTTTTCAGTTCGTCCTTGAAGGTCGTGATGACGGACACACTATCGAACACGGCATCGACCGCGTAGCGCGGCGCGCCTTCGACGCCGGCCAGGACCATCTGCTCCTTCAGCGGAATACCGAGCTTCTCATAGGTCTTGAGGATTTCCGGGTCGATTTCGTCCAGCGACTTTGGCGCCACCTTCTGCTTCGGCGCGGCGTAGTAGTAGAGGTCCTGATAGTCGACCGGCGTGTAGTCGACCTTGGCCCAGGTCGGCTCTTCCATCGCCAGCCAGCGCTCGAAGGCTGCCAGGCGCATCTCCAGCATCCATTCCGGCTCATTCTTCTTGGCCGAAATAAAGCGTACGATGTCGGCGTTCAGCCCCTTGGGGGCGAAGTCCATTTCGATATCGGTGACGAAGCCATGCTCATAGGTTTCAAGCTTGGCGACCGTATCGATGGTTTCCTTGACAGCAGCCACTAGCTCAATTCCTTCTCACGCACGCGGCGCTTGAGATACATTTCATAACCCTTTGACCAGACATCAAAAAAGCGATGCCAGTCCTCTGGCTGGGTGGTCCAGCCGGAAGAGACGCGTAAAACCTTGTCGGCCATGTCCGGAAGCCCCATCGCGGTTACCACGCGGCTGGACTTGACCTTGCCCGAAGAGCAGGCCGAACCGGACGAGACGCAGATACCCGCCATGTCCATGTGAATCAATTGCTGATTTGACGGCCAGTGCGGTTGGACGAAAGACAGGATGCCGCTGACGCGGCTGGTGTCTTCGGCGAGGATGGTACCCCCCTGCCCTTTGAGCGCGGCCTCAACCTCGGCCTGGACGACGATCAGGTCCTCAGAACCATAGCCCGCAGCCTTGGTGGCGGCGGCAAAGGCGGCGATGCCTGGGATATTTTCGGTGCCGGCGCGCATGCCGTATTCCTGGCCGCTGCCGCCGATGAGAGCCTTCAATGTGCGGTCGCGATCGTATATGAGCGCGCCGACGCCTTGCGGTCCGCCGACCTTGTGGGCCGATAGAGACATCGAATCAGCGCCGAGGGCGGTGAAATCGACCGGCATCTTGCCAAGCGTCTGGACGGCATCGACGTGTAGCCAGCCGCCGCGCGCGTGTACCAGTTCGGCCACGGCCGGAATGTCCGATACGGCGCCCGTTTCGTTATTGGCCAGCATGGCGCAGACGAACGGCCGCCCGTCACGTTCCAGCAGGCCCCGCAAGGCGGCAATGTCGATTGCGCCACCGGGCGTCAAAGGCGCGATGACCGCGTCCTTTACAGCGCCATATATACTGTCGTGCTCACCGGCGGACACAACGACATAATCGTAACCCTCGGCCTGACGCAGAGCCAGAGCATTGGCCTCGGTGCCACCGGAGGTAAAGATCAGCCCGCCTGACCCCAGCGCCATCACCGCTGACAGGATGTCGTTGCGCGCCTCTTCCAGCAGCAGCTTGACCTTGCGGCCAATACTGTGGACAGACGAGGCATTGCCGCCCAGGTCACAGGCGCGCAAAAATGCCTCCCGCGCCTCGGGGCGCAGGGGCGAAGTCGCCGCATGATCGAGGTACAGCACCGTCATTCGGCCGGCACCTCCATCATGACACGCGTGGCCGGGATTTCCGGCGTCGAGATATGGACCTTCTTGCGCGTGCGCTTGCGGATAACGTCGTCGAGCGAGACTTGTGACAGGTAGTCGTGAATCGCCACCCCTAAGTCTTCCCACAGATTGTGCGTCAGGCAACGCTGGCCGCCCGGCATGCAGCCGATTTCGCGCGCCGCCTGTTCCTTGCCAAGCTTTTTATTCGCACCAAGCTTATTGGACGTCAGCTGGCAGCGCGTCGCCTTGATCGGCTCATCGACCGCCAGCACGATTTCGGAGACAAACAGATCACCCGCCGTGCGCGACAGGGTATAGCCGCCGCCAGGACCGCGCGCGCTTTTTACCAGCCCGGCCTTGCGCAGGCGAGCGAACAATTGTTCGAGATAGGACAGCGAAATCTGCTGGCGTTCGGAGATTTCCGACAGCGAAATCGGCCGGCCCGCCTGACCGTTCAATGCCAGGTCTGTCATGGCCATAACGGCGTAGCGTCCCTTGGTCGACAGGCGCATGTGATGTCCTTTCGGGCAATCTGCGGGTAAAAGTCGCGACGACTGCAAAAACCTGCGCAAAGCCAAATCTTTGTGCTAAGAGGCGCGTTGCCCCGGTGCGCTCTGCGGTCTTGGCGGAATTTAAAATTTCCGACTAAAACAGTCAAGAATTATACGCTGCGGTGCAAAAGATTTTTGCTACTCTCAAGGTGAAGAATGCCTGAAGTCATATTGGCCGGAGCCGCCGGACGCATCGAAGCCCGCTATAGCCAGGGCAAGACCGAGAACGCACCGATCGCGCTGATCCTGCACCCGCACCCAAAAGCGGGCGGCCATATGAACAACCCGGTGACGGTGCAGTTGTTCCACCTGTTCATGACGCGTGGCTTCTCCGTGCTGCGTTTCAACTTCCGTGGCGTGCAGAAAAGCCAGGGTGAGTTCGATTCCGGCGTCGGTGAACTGGCCGATGCCGCCACCGCGCTCGACTGGCTGCAGGCCAAGAACCCGACGGCGGCGCAGTTCTGGGTCGCCGGCTATGATTTCGGCGCCTATATCGGCATGCAGCTGCTGATGCGCCGTCCGGAAACCGACGGTTTTATCTCGGTGTCGCCGCCGACCAATGCCTATGATTTCAGCTTCCTGGCGCCCTGCCCGGCTTCGGGCATGTTCCTGCACGGCGGCGCCGATTCGATCGTGCCCACCGCCGAAGTCGACCGCGTCGTCGCCAAGCTCCGCACCCAGAAGGGTATCCAGATCGATTCGGAAGTCATTCCGGACGCCAACCACTTCTGGACCGAACACCTGAGCGAAGTCGAACGCCACGTCGGCGGCTATATCGACCGTCGGATGGCTGCCAGCAAGGAATAGGCTGATGAGGGCTTGGTGGCTGGTGGCGTCCCTGTTGATAGCGGCGCCGGCAGCCGCCGAAATGCCCTACTGTATAAGGCCGGGTGTATTCGATCTGTCGAAGCCCGGCGATCTTGGCTTGCAGCCCGCACCCGGCGCCGAAACCATCACCATATTCAGACCGGGCGACGGTACGGACCGGTTCAGCAACGGCGTGGTCCTGATGCCGTTCAAGGGCCGTCTGTATGCTCAATGGCAAAGCTCCCGAACAGACGAGGACTCGCCCGATAGCTGGGTGGCGTGGAGCGTCAGCGATGACGGTCGCAACTGGTCCGCACCCAAGGCCTTGGTGCCGTCCGGGCCCGGACCGAAGATGCATTCCAGTGGTGGCTGGTGGACCGATGGCGAGATGCTTGTCGCCTATATAAATGTCTGGCCGACCGGATTTCAGTCTGGCGACGGC
>CAMLLA010000410.1 GCA_946480525.1 uncultured Asticcacaulis sp.
CGTCGGCCCGTGGTTCGCTGAACAAGGACCTGGCCGCCAATACCCGCCTGCACGACCTTCAGATGCAGGCAGAGGCGGCGCATTCGGTCTACGAAAGCTATCTGCAACGCCACAAAGACACGACCACTCAGCAGGGTCTCGAGAGCTCCAGCGCCCGGGTGCTGTCGGAGGCGAAGGTCCCGACGGTACGCAGCTCGCCGAAGCTTGGCTTCTCGGTCATGCTGTCGTTTGTCGCGGGCCTCATTGCCGGCGCAGCGGCCGTAGGCGTCAAATACGCTATGCGCCGCGGCATCTCTTCGGGTACCGACGTGGTCAAGCATCTGAACGTGCCTTACCTGGGCGGCATCGCCAATCTGGCCTCGACGGTGAAGACTCGCATCAGCACGCAAGGCAAGCTTTGGGAATATCTTGAAGCCAATCCGCTGTCGGTGTTCGCCGAGCAGTACAAGATCCTGCTGACCGCTATCAATTTCAGCAAGGTCAGCGAGGACAAGCGGGTTATCGCCATTACCTCCGCCATTCCGGGCGAGGGCAAGACGACGACCAGCATCTGCCTTGGCAAGACCATTCAAATGCTGGGCAAATCGGTTGTCGTCGTCGACTGCGACCTGCGCCGTCACTCGGTTTCAAGTTCGATCGGCGGAGACTACAAGGCCGGCCTGATCGAGGTCCTGCAAAACAAGGTCAGCCTGGACAGCGCGCTCTATGACGGTGGCCGTGGCGTCGTGTACCTGCCGGTGACCGATGGCCCGGTGCCTTCGGAAAATCAGTTCGGCACACCCCGCATGGCTGCCTTGCTGGAAGAACTGAAGACACGGTTCGACGTCATTATCCTGGATACGGCGCCGGTCCTGCCGATCGTCGATACGCGCCTGCTGGCCCACCAGGCCGATGTCGTCGTCTTGCTGGCCAAATGGAACGACACGCCGGTCGGCGCGACCCAAACCGCGCTCGACATCCTTTACAACGAAGGACTCGACAACCTGGCCGGTGTCGCCCTGACCCTGGTGGACCTCAAAAAGCAGTCGATCGCGTCGGGTATAGGCAGTGAATACTACTACAACTCCTATAAGAGCTACTACACTACCAGCAAGTAGACCTTCTTACGCAACTGCACACGAAAAACGCGCTTCCGGTAATGGGAGCGCGTTTTTGCTTTCAGGCCGGGAAGCATACCGGCAAAAAAACAGGCACGCCCGCGGCATGCCTGACAGTGGGGAAGCAGGGAAGGAAACCGGGTCAGGCGAGTACGTACACAACAGCCGTCCAGAAGGCGGTGCAGAAAGCGATCATGCCCAGCGCGGTCCAACCGAACGGAATGGTTTTCGATGAGGGGGAACCGGCGGGGCCGCCCTCCAGCTGGCGTTGCAGGCTGGCCTGGAGGCCGCGCGCAGGCGAAGGAACGGAAGCGGCCGTGCTGGCGTCCGCCACGGCGACCGGTACATCAACGACCTCAGTCGCGGTGTGAAGCGGCGCGTCAGCGGAAGGTTTCAGTTTGCGATTTTGCATGGCATCCGTCCTGTCAGTTCGTCGCCACTTTGGCATATCAGAGTTAAAACGCCGTTCTCACGCACGGTTAATGAGTCTGAACGATGCGCCCGACTCATTGACGAGATGTAAAAATGCAGCGTCCGGCGAAATCCGCACGTGCCAGGTTAATTGTGTGGGAAAACCCGATATTTTCGGGTTATCTGTCCCGGAGACGGATACGCCCACACCTTCGTTCAAATCGTCAGATCGTATCGGACCGATGACCAGCCGCAGATTCGTTATGACCTCGGGTGTGTTGTTCCTGGCTGGCATGGCTGGAAACGGAATGTCGGCGCCCACGCAGACAGGTGGCGCCGGCGACGTCTTCACGTCGCCACGCAATAGCTGGGTGAAGACGAGGGGTGGAAGCGATGGACAGATTGTCCGTGTAACAAACCTCGATCCCGCCGGTCCGGGGTCCCTGAGGGAGGCTCTGGAACAGACGTTTCCGCGCATGATCGTGTTCGAGGTCGGCGGGGTCATCGATCTGGCCGGTAGCAGCATCAAGATCCGCTCGCCGTATGTCACCATCGCGGGCCAGACGGCGCCGTCGCCGGGCGTAACCGTGATACGCGGCAAGGTCAGCATTTCGACGCACGACGTCATTATCCAGCATATATCCTTTCGCCCGGGAACAGCGGGGAATGCTCCCGGTTCCGGCTGGGAGGCCGACGGCCTGACGCTTTACGGCGCCCATGACGTCATCGTCGATCATTGCAGTTTCAGCTGGGCGACCGACGAAAACCTGTCCGTTTCCGGCACGCGTTTCGACGGGCCCGCAGGCCTGGGCAAGGCGGCAGGCGCGCCTTACAACGTGACGATCAGCAACTCCATCATCGCCGAAGCGCTCATGAATGCCACGCATAAAAAAGGCGGGCATTCGAAAGGCCTGCTGGTGCACGACAATGCCGAAAATATTCTGGTCGCCGGCAATATCTTCATCAGCAATCATGATCGGAACGCCCTGTTCAAGGGCGGATCGACGGCCGCGTTTGTCAACAACACCGTCATCAATCCCGGCGTCACGGCTGTGTCCTATAATCTCTCCGGGCGCGAATGGACGGGACAGCCGATAAAAACAGGGCGTCTCAGCATCATCGGCAATGTCTATGCGCCCGGACCGGACACGCGCAAAAACCTGCCGTTCGTGCGCATCCTGGGTGAAGGGCCTGTAGAGGTCTATCTGCAGGACAATGCGCGGGTGACGCCGAACGGCAGGCTGGACGCCCTGGACAATAACGCTGTCGAAGCGTCCGCACTAAAACGGGACCTGCGCTCGGCCTATATTCCGTCGGACATGCGTCCCTTGTCCTCGGCTTTGACGTGGACACGGAACTTCGATACGGCCGGCGCACGGCCGTGGGACCGCGACGCTATCGACGTGCAAATCCTGGCGCGTGCCCGCAATGGCGCGACCCACATAATCGACAGTGAACAGGAGGTCGGCGGCTACCCGCAACGCAAACCCGCAAAGCGGGTGTTCAGGCGTGCGGACTGGACATCGCCGGATATGGCGCCCAGGTCCGGATCCAAATCGGATTAATCATGGCGTTGACCAAATATGCCTTTGAGAGTGCATGATTTTTTAAGGCCTGGGCACTTATCGTGAATAGGCGGATGTGTCATGAAATGCGTGTCGAGCCGGCAATCGATTGTGCCGCCGGAAGCTTTTCAGTAAAACTATACAAACCGTTTGTAAAACATCGTCCGCACGCGATAAATAACGACTGACTTGATGACCTGGCGCTTATCCTCAGAAGCGGGTCATTTAGGGGAGCCTTTGGCAGATGAGCAGTAAATCGGAAAAAAGGGACATAAACCCCGCGCTGCGCGCCGCCCTTGGGGCATGTAAGCAGCACCTCACGGGCGTTGCTGTGTTCAGCTTCTTTCTGAATCTGCTGTACCTGGCGCCGACCATCTACATGATGCAGGTTTATGACCGTGTCGTGCCGACCGGCGGTGTCGTCACTCTGCTATATCTGACGCTGATCCTTATTTTCGCCCTGGTCGTGCTGAGCCGCCTCGACCAGTT
>CAMLLA010000411.1 GCA_946480525.1 uncultured Asticcacaulis sp.
CGCTGCCCTGAACTATCGGAGCCCCAGATGGGAACGAAACGTACCTACCAGCCGAGCCGCCTCGTGCGCAAGCGCCGTCACGGTTACCGCGCGCGTATGGCTACCAAGAACGGCCAAAAGGTCGTGGCTCGCCGCCGCGCCAAGGGCCGTAAGCGCCTGACCGCCTGATCGCGCGTCTCGCGACCGACGAATTGAAAAGAGCCCTTAAGTTGCTTGAGGGCTCTTTTTCTGTATATGACTGCCGCCGGTTAGTCCCATGATCCCTCGCCTCAAGGTCCGCGCCGATTTCCTGGCCGCCGCCAAGGCGCCCTACCAGGCGCGTGGCGCCGTCGTTGTCCAGGCGCGTCGCCGCGAGGACGGTCTTGATGATCAGGCGCAGATTCGCGTCGGCTTCACCGCCACCAAGAAGATCGGCAACGCCGTGGCGCGCAACCGCGCCAAGCGCCGCCTGCGCGAAGCCGCCGAAGCCGTCCTGCCCCTTCACGCCCTGCCCGGCCATGACTATGTATTGATCGCCCGCGCCGGCACCAACGATCGCGACTGGCAGGGTTTGCTTGACGATGTCAAAGCGGCCCTGATAAGGCTGGCGCGCCCGAAATCCGACTCCAGATCCTCAGGGGATTTGGCAAGGCCAAGTGGCCGCCCGAGCTAATGCCCAAGCGACTACAAGACGCCATGCGGCGTCTGAGCTTCAAAAAAGTGGAAAAGACCGTTCGATGAACAACACCGACGACAACCGCAATATGATCTATTTCCTGATCGCCAGCATGGTCTTGCTGTTCGGCTATCAGTTCTTCGTCCTCGGTCCACAGCAGAAGCAAAAGCAAGCCGCTGCCCAGGTCGCGGCCGCCGCCTCTTCCAGCGCTTCAGCCGCCAATATCGCCGCCGGCCTGCCCGCCGCGGGACCAAGCACCCTGACCGTCGCCCAGGCCCTGGCCGCCACGCCGCGCGTGCCGATCGACACACCGTCGGTCAAGGGCTCGATCGCGCTCAAGGGCGCGCTGATCGACGACCTGCACCTGGTGAAATACAGCGACAAGCTGGGCAAGCCTGAGACGGTCACCCTGCTCAAGCCCGCCGGCACCAAGGACGCGGAATATATCCGTTCCGGTTTCAACATGCAGAATGTCCCTGGCGCCCCAACACCGGACACGGTCTGGACCGTTGGTTCGGGATCAGTTTTAGGCGTCGGCAAGCCGGTCGTCCTGGTCCACGACACCGGCAACGGCCTGCGTTTCGAACGCACGCTCAGCATCGACGAAAACTATATGATCACTCAGTCGGATCGGGTCATCAACCGCACCGCCGCGCCTGCGACATTCGCCCCTTACGCCATGGTCGTCCGGAACACGGCCCCCAAGCGTTCGACCTCGGGCGACTACGTCCACCAGGGCACGATGGCGACCTTCTGCAAAACCCCGGACGACTGTGCCAAGGGCAAGTACATCACCAACCAGTCGAAGTTCCATGAACTGTTGAAGGGCAAGGACTTCCGCGAAGGCTCGACGACCGGTGGCTGGTACGCCATCACCGAAGAGTACTGGATGGCGGCGGTCATTCCTGACCAGAAGCAGGCGGTCAACTACCGCACGCGTTCAGATACGGTCAACGGCATCCAGACCTTCACCGCCGGTTACGCAGCCGCCAACTCGATCACCGTGCCGGCCGGCCAGATGTGGAACAGCACATCACATATCTTTGCCGGCGCCAAGCACGACGACCAGCTTCAGGCCTACGCCAAGGGCCTGGGCATCCCACGCTTCAAGTACGCCGTCGACTGGGGCTCGCTCGAATTCATTACCTATCCGTTCTACCTGCTGCTAAACTGGCTGTTCAAAGCGATCGGCAATATGGGCCTGGCGATTCTTGCCCTGACCGTCATCGTCAAGGTCGCCTTCTATCCGCTGGCGCACCGCTCCTACGAACAGATGACCAAGCTGCGCCACGTTCAGCAACGCCTGCAACCCAAGCTGGATGCCATCAAGAAGAAGTTTCCTGATGACATGCAGAAGCAGCAGGAAGCGACGATGAAGCTGTATCAGGAGGAGAAGGTCAATCCGATGGCCGGCCTCGGCGGCTGTCTGCCCATGCTGCTGCAGATCCCGGTCTTCATCTGTCTGTTCAAGGTGTTGCAGATGTCGATCGACATGCGTCACGCACCCTTCTTCGGCTGGATCAAGGACCTGTCGGCGCCCGATCCGCTGACCATCATCAACCTGTTCGGCCTCCTGCCCTTCGATCCGGCGACCGTGCCGCTGATCGGCGGCATCCTGGCCGGACCGCTGCACATCGGCCCGGTCGCCATCCTTTACGGCCTCAGCATGTGGGCCAGCCAGGAAATGACGCCGATGACCGGTATCGATCCGATGCAGAAGCGTATGATGTCCTTCATGCCGCTGATCATGATCTTCTTCTTCTCGCAGCTGGCCATCGGCCTGATGATCTACTACTTCTGGAGCAACATCCTGACGATCCTTCAGCAGTACTTGATCTACAAGCGCCTGAAGGTCGATAACCCGATCGACGATTTCATCGCCAAGGTGCGCGGCAAGTCCGAAAAGAAGGCCGCGTGAGCGACGACGCCCCCAAAGACGCCTACGATCCGGAAACGCTTGAGCGGGCCCGCGTACTGTTTGCGCGCCCGGCCACCTTCATCATGGGTGCCGCCAAGGTCGAGCAGTTGCCCGACAGCAACCTGCCCGAAGTGACCTTTGCGGGGCGTTCCAATGTCGGCAAGTCCAGCCTGATCAATGCACTGGTCGGTATGAAGGCGCTGGCAAGAGCCTCGAACGAGCCGGGCCGCACGCGTGAGGTCAACTTCTTTCGCGTCGACGACGCCCTGCATCTGGTCGACCTGCCGGGCTATGGCTGGGCCAAGGCGTCGAAGGACACGGTCAAGAAGTTCCAGAACCTCGGCAAGGCTTACCTGCGCGGCCGGCCGAACCTGCACCGCGCCTACCTTCTGATCGATGCCCGTCATGGGCTGAAGGATGTGGACAAGGAGCCGATGGATGCGCTGGACACGGCGGCCGTCAGCTACCAGATCGTGCTGACCAAGGCCGACAAGATCAAACCCGCCGAACTGGCCAAGGTACAGGCCGCAGTCTCCGAAGGCATCCGCAAGCGCCCGGCGGCCCACCCTGTCGTGCTGGCTACCTCTTCGGAAACCGGACTGGGGATTGCGGAATTGCGCGCGGAAATCATGACCGTGTGCGGAATTTCGATCTAGGCCGCCCATGGGTCTCGAAGCCAACAGCACAGTCACTGTCGGCGACGAGACCTTTGCGGTCAAGGCGCTCCTGGAAAGCCGCGAACTGATCCTGCGCGGCGATTTCCGTAAAATCTTTGCCATTGCCGAGATTACGGCCGCATTCATTGAGGGCGATATGCTTGTCTTCCGCCATGCGGATCAGAGCTACGTGCTTCCCCTCCCGGCAGGCCAGGCGGACAGATGGCTGAAAAAGCTGACCACACCGCCCCCATCACTCGCGGCGAAGCTGGGCATAGATGCCGGGCACCCCGCCTTTGTGACGGGTGTTGTGAATGATCCGGCGCTTAT
>CAMLLA010000412.1 GCA_946480525.1 uncultured Asticcacaulis sp.
GCCGGCGAACCGCAGACCATCGCCGAGTACTTTGGCGTCTCGGAAACCAAGCTGAACGCCCTGCCGACCGACAAGCTGGTCGAGCTGCGCGACAACGGCGCCCTGGCCCAGATCTACGCCCACCTGAACTCGCTGCTGGCCTGGGACAAGCTGATCGCCATGACGATCGAGCGCAACGCCGCCGCCCAGCCGGTCCAGTAATTTACTGATACAGTACGATGAAAGGCTCCGGCATTGCCGGAGCCTTTTTCGTTGTCCTATTGTGGCTGGATAAAGGCGCAAAGCCGCACGTTCGTCCGGATAGGCAATATCCAAAGGTGACGTCGCCTATACAAATGATTGATGGCGAATGTCTTTTTTCCGGCCGGGCCTCGCTTGGGCGGAGAATTTTCCCGCGAAATATTATGTAAAATTCGCCTTTTTTTCAACATATAGATTATTAAAATCGCATAAAATTCCTGTAAAGATGCAAGATCGCGAAGCGACGCATTGTTGAGTGGGGCGCAGGGAAATCACTATTCTGAAACAGGTGGCGAATGGCTCTTGGCTATACGCAACCATGCCGTGTTTTTGGCCTCTCTAAACAAAGTAGATCTGTATGCGTAAAACTATATTGTCGTCTTTTCTGGCCTGCCTCGTCTTTGTGCTTGGTTCGGTCGCGATGACAAAGGCCGCCGAAGCGGGTCCGGCGATCGGAACGGTCGGGCCGGCAAGCCGCGATGAGGCCCTCATCAAATCCCATTTCGACCTGATGCAATACCGGAACCTGAAACGGTATCGATTTGACGCCTACCTGACGGCCGATCGCGACGCCTATCGTGTGTCCATGGTCCAGATGATGCAGCGCCAGGCCAGGTCGCACGGCATTACCCTGCGGCCGGTGTTGGTTTTCCCCTTCGCCTTCGGCGACCGGACGGACTACGGCAAGTATCCCAAGGGTGACGCGGACGCGCTGTATCGTCAGGGCTACGACCGGACCTATGCCTTCGTCAACGCGTTCAAATATGACATCACCGACTACGAGCTTGGCAACGAATTGAATGTGCTCGTCAAGAACGCGGCAGGCCAGTCGATCTGGGGCAAGGGCTGGACCGCCGCCGAGTTCAACACGCCGCTGATGAACGACTGGGCGATCGTGCTCAAGGGCGCGTCGGATGCCATCGACAGGATCAATGCCGACAACGGCCTGAAGCTGCGCCGGACGCTGAACACGACGTCGACCCACTTCGGCTTTCTCGACTTCATGGCCTCCAAGGGCGTGAAGTACGAGGTGATTTCCTACCACTATTACGAACGGCTGGGGACCAATCCCAACAATTACTGGGGCACGTTCAACCTGTTCCAGAAGCTGGCGCAGTACAAGCGCCCGGTGCAGTTCAACGAAGTGAACTGCGGCGAGATCTACGATCCGCTGTATCAGAACATCTGGTCCGGCTATCTGGTCGAGAACTGCAACAAGAGCCTGAACAATACGCTTAACTACCTGACGACCCAGACCTACGTGACGATCGAGGATATCGACGTCTATGAGTTCCTGGACCGGCCGGAAAAGAGCGGATTCGAGGCCAGATTCGGCATGCAGTTCGACATGCGCGCCTGGAAGATGACCATGCTGACGGCGACGCTTTATGCCGGAGGCAATCTGTCAGAGACCGAGCGCGGCTACCTCACGCGCCGCGGATTCCCGGCCATCCAGAAATAATCGCCGACAGCGACTACAGCTCGGTCGGGGCCATCGGATTGCGCTGGAAGACCGAACGCGTCAGGCACGAGAAGACCAGCCGCCCGGCTTCGTCGAGGACGTCGTGCTGGGCGATGACCACACCCTTGGTGTCGCCGACGGCGTCCTTGCCCATGATGGTCAGGCGGCATTTCAAGAGCTCGCCGGCCGGCGGGTTGCGCATCCAGCGCAGCGCGTCGACGGCCAGGCGCTTGGTCTGCGGCCAGCTGGCGGCGGCTTCGGTTTCCAGCTTGGACCAGAAGGCGAAGATCAGCGAGTCCGGCAGGCCGTCTTCCGTCTTCCAGGTCGGGGCATAGGTCTTGCAGAAGCTCTGAAGGTCTTCCTCGGAAACCACGCCGGCGCCAATCGAGGCAACCTGGCCAATCCACAAATCGTCAAAGGCGGCGGGCATGCGCGAAGTCCAATCCGAAGGCCACTTAGGGGCGGTGGGGCAACAGGCTCTCTTAGACCGAGTTGCGGTCGAGAGCAACCGTCGCGGGCCTGTCCACGGCCTTCGCTCAAAACGGGACGAACAGCGTGGCGCGGGACGGGAACGAGCGCTTCACCTGGCAGTGGAAAAAATAGCGTCGGGAACGCCGCGTCACGCGGTGCGGCGGTTGATTCTTGGCCTGCCTTATGGTTCTGTCGAACAGGGCGACATCGGAACGGCTATGAGTAACGACAGCATCAACGTCATTGAGGACGAGCCCTACGAAGGTATCTATCGCGGCGCCGTTTCGACCTATGCCCAGGCGCGCGATCACCTTCCCGACCGCTTCGATCTTGCCGATATCCTGCGCTCGACGCGTGAGGCGCGCGGCTGGTCGCTGGAGCTTGTCTCCGAAATGACCCGCGTCCGGCAAAGCTATCTCGAGGCGCTGGAGCAGGCGGCCTATGACGTCCTGCCGCCACGTGCCTTCGCCATCGGGTACGTCAAGGCCTATGCCAAGGCGCTGGGGCTCGACGAAGAGACCCTGGCCGATATGTTCAAACGCGATGTGACGGACGCCAATACGCGCCTGCACGCGCCGTCGGGCGCTTCGCTGGACGACGTGAAGCCGAACTACCGGCTATATGTGTCGGCGGCCTTCGGGCTGGTGGCTGCGGTCGTGATCTGGAATATCGTCCAGCGCAAGCCGATCGATTTCAGCAAGCACAACGAATCCGTCTTCGCCAACCAGGCCTGGTCGATGGGCGTGCCGATGATCCGCGACGGTGTGGTCTTTGTTACGAAATCGCAGCCCGCGCCGCAGGACCAGGACGTTCCCCCGCCCTATGTCACGCCAGGTCTCGAAGAAGGCTTCTCGTCGATGATGGCCGCGCGCAACCAGGCCAGCGCCGCGCCGGTGCCGGTCGAGGACGTCGTGCAGGGGCGCAAGGCGTTCAATCCGCGCGGCGCCATCTATGGCGCGCAACCTGACAATTCGGCGGTCACCATCCAGGCGAAAAAGAGCGTCCTGCTGGTCGTGCACGACGGCAAGAATGGCGTGGTCCACTTCGTCCAGCAGCTGGGCGCGGGCGAGTCCTATCGCGTACCGCTCAACGATCTGCAAAACGCGCTGGTCGACGTGACGGATATCTCGGCCATCGAAGTCTACCACAATGGCGAATATGCCGGGATGATGGATGCCAATGTCATGCCGGTCGCCAAGCTGAATGCGCGCGCGGCGCAGATGGCGGCGCAACTGGATGCCCAGTCGGTCGCGCAGGGCACCGTCGCCCAGGTCTACCGTACGGCCGCGCCAGCACCGCAAAAGCCGGTGGCGGCGCCGCGCAATACCGCCCCCATTCCGTACACACCGGCACGCCCGGCGCAGGCCT
>CAMLLA010000413.1 GCA_946480525.1 uncultured Asticcacaulis sp.
ACTGGGCGCGAGTCCCGGACAACACAAGTGTATCGTCGCCATTGCCGCCGGTAACCGTGCTGCCCGACGCACCCGCGATCGTGTCATCGCCGTCCCCTCCGTGCAGGACAGAGCCGCTCACCAGGCTGTCATTGCCCGCGCCGCCTTCGACGGTGACGTTCCATCCCCAGCCCTGGACCGTATCATTGCCGTCGCCGCCGAGGACAAGGCTGCTGTCCGGCGTCGCGGTGATCGAGTCGTCGCCCGCCCCACCATCGACGACGGGCGTGCCGCTGGTCAGCGGGTAGTAGGCATAGCCACCGATCGTGTCGTTGCCCTCGCCGCCGCGCACGTCGTGCGGTCCATAGCCGGCCATGTCGATCGAGTCGTTGCCCGCGCCGCCGATCAGCGTGCCGCTGCCGCGCACATAGTCGTCGCCCGCTCCGCCATCCAGCAGGTTGGCGTCGGCATCATCGCTCAGGCGATCGGCGCCGTCGCCGCCCAGAAGGCTGTCCAGACCGGCGCCGCCATCGAGCACATCGTCACCCGCCAGTCCGTCCAGCGTATCGTTGCCGCCAAGACCTTGCAGCCAGTCGCCTTGCGCGCCGCCTGACAGCGCGTCGCTGCCACTGCCGCCGGTGACGACCTCACCGAAGCTCACGTGGTCGAGCGCCTGCGTCACATCGCGAAGGGTGACGGTTTCGATGCCGGATATCCCGACCGAGTGGGTCAGGTCCGTCACGACGAAGCCGCTGCCCTGATTATAGACACGGATATTCGCGTAGGTATTGGTGACAACCAGGCTATCCTGGCCCGCGCCGCCGATCAGTGTCGCGTTTGTATAGATGCCGTTGCGAAACAGGTCATCGCCCGCCCCGCCGTCCAGCGTGGCCGAACCCGCGTCTTCGAACAGGTCATCGCCGTCGTCGCCATAGGCCGAGGTCCCGACATAGGCCGTAATCGTGTCGGCGCCGTCTCCGCCATGGATGTCCGCCGATGCCCCCATGAGAACATCGTCGCCCAGCCCGCCTTCGATCGTGACGGTCATGCCGGCGCCGGTGTAGCCGTAGGCCGAGACGGTGTCGTTGCCGTCGCCGCCCTGCGCCAGTACGCGCATGCCCCAGTTGCCAGTCAGGGAGTCGTCGCCCAGGCCGCCGATCAGGGTGCTGACCGACAGGCCGTAATAATCCTGGCCGTACAGTGTGTCGTTATCGTCGCCACCGTCCAGCAGGCCGAAACCGGACAGCTGGTCGTTCCCGGCATTCCCCTCAAGGACCGAAACATCACCGTCATAAAGTGTATCATTGCCCTCGCCGCCCGACAGGGTGTCGAGGCCGGCATAGCCGTGGATCACGTCATCGCCGCCCTCACCCCGGACAACGTCGTCACCCGCCATGCCGTGCAGGGTGTCGTTACCCTCACCGCCGCTGATGCTGTCGCCGGCATCGGTGCCCAGCAGAGAGTCGCCGGCAGTCGTGCCGGTAATAAGATTAGCCATGATAGTCCCCCCAATAATCGTACTCTGATCGTACTGTGACGCGCGGCCCGCCTTTCTATCGCGACGTTCGAACCGGCGCAATCGCAAGTCGAGCGTTCCACAGCATATTTTACCGGAAACGCCGTTCTGAAACGATGCGTTGCCGTTCGTGACGACCACGCCCGCGCAAACCTGGTTAAGAGAGTGACTTCACGACGAAAGGCCCGCGGCCATGCATCTCGATCTCATCCAGTCCATAAGCCTCGCCGGCAAAAGCGCCGTTGCCAATGACGACCGGATGGGCTCGGGGCATCGGCACGCCTGGGTGATCGACGGGGCGACCGATCTTGGACCGCCCGGTCTCATGGGCGAACGCGGTGGCGCGGCCTGGCTGGCGACCGAGGCACAACGGGCTTTCGCCGGGGCATCGGGCAGCATGGAAGCGATCTGCGCGTCCGTATTTGACGAGGTCGCGGCTGCCTACCTGCGTGACCGGACGCGCGATCCGGTGGCTGCCTGGGAGCTGCCCCGCGCATCGCTCGCCGCCGTGGCGCTCGAAGGCACGCGGCTTGCCTGCGCCGTTATCAACGACTGCACCGTGATCCACCGCGGCGCCCACGGCGTGTCCTATCTGACGCCGGCGCCCGACCGGAAGACCGAACGCGCCGAGGCCGAGGCGCTGGGTCCGGGCGTAGGCGCCGAGGCGATAAGGTCCGAGGCAGTGCTGGCCGACCGCCGTACGGCGCGCCAGATGCCGAAACCCGTCCTGAGCATCGATGCCGGTGAAGCGGCGCGGGTCACGCAATACAGCCATGCCACAGTGGCACCGGGCGACGATATCGTGCTGATGACCGATGGCTTTTCGGCGCTGATCGAGACCTATGAGGCCTATGATCTGCACACGCTGATGGCCGGCGTGCTTGAGCGCGGTCTCGGCGGGCTGGCGGAAGACCTGCGCCGGATCGAGCGCGAAGACGCCGGCTGCCTGCACTATCCGCGTTTCAAGGCAGGCGACGACGCTACCGCCATCTGGGTCAGGGTCGCTGGCTGAGCCAAAGCCTTGAAAGAGGTTAACGTCCTTGCTAGGGTCACATCGACCTAAGGGGGGAAGATGGTTTCCGGGGATCAGATACAGCAGATTTTGAACGACCCTCTGCGTTACGCGGTGGAGTACCGCTACATCCTGATATGCATTGCCGCGCTGGCCGCCGCCGTCCTGGCCATGGCTCTCGGCGCCACGAAAAAGAGCAAACCGAAAAAGCGCGAACCCGTGATCGTCCCACTGGATTTTGCCGCCGACGCCCGCGTCCAACCGCCGGTGCAACCCTATAGCGCGCCGGCTGAACCCATACCCGCGCCACATCCGCAACCGCACGATATCGACTATGCCCGCAAGACCCTGGGCCTTGACGCGGTATCGCCCGAACAAGGCCGTCAGCTCTATTTCGACGGCGTCCGCAAGAACGACCTTCACATGGCCATGACCGGCCTGCGCTTCCTCGCCCAATACGCCTCCGAAGGCGGCGCCAGGTCCTACACCTCGCCATGGTGGGAATACAGGGAACTGGCGCAATCCTATCTGTCGCTGGCCCGGGCGCACAACTCCCGTCCGTGCCTGGAACTGGCGCGCGAGGCCTTTGCCACCTGCTATGCCGCCATCTATCCGGAACCTTCGACAGAACGTCCCGCGCGTGAAGTCCTGCAGAATTTGCAACTGCTCAGTGCGGAACTGGCCGTCCGGCCAGGCGGCTGATCGGCTGGCCCCAAGCGGCCTCAGACAAAGCCATTTTCGCGCTCGAAACGCTCAATCAGGATCATGTCGGCGGCCCGCCACTCTGCGGTTTCCCAGCCGGCGTTTTCCGTCTTGAACCGTTCCCAGCCCTCCCACCAGTTGGCTTCGAAAGCACGCGGCATCCCGCCGTTTTCCAGTTCCCAGCGGCGATAGACCTCGTATTTCCGCCGCGCCAGAACCATCCTCACACCGTCATAGTGGTTCGGCCTCAGCCCATGCTGGCAGACCAGCGCATCAAGGTCCCAGATGCGCTCGCGGCGGATCACCACTTCCACCG
>CAMLLA010000414.1 GCA_946480525.1 uncultured Asticcacaulis sp.
GAGCAATGACAAGGTAAGATAGCCGCTGTTGATTGCAGCCAGCGCGTCGGCCGTGCCATCCACCCCGGCAACCTGGATCTCCCCGGGTTTCTTGCCGGCTTTTTTCAGGGCGTCTATCGCGCCCAGCGCCATTTCGTCGTTATTGGCAAGGATGGCGGCGATCGGTTTCCCGCCCTGCAGCCATTTCGTCACCAACTGTTCCCCTTGCGCCCTGTCCCAGTTGCCCGTGGCCTCTTCGATCAGGGTGATACCGGGCTTGGTGGCGAGGATTTCCTTGACGCCCTGCGTTCGCTCGACAGCGGCGGGATGGCCGTCTTCGCCGCGCAGGATGACGACGTTGCCCGCATTACCGATCTTGTCGGCGATCAGCCGCATCTGGAGGCGGCCGGCGACCAGATCGTTCGACGACACGATCGCGACCTTGCCGGCGAAACGGTCGATCGGTGGCCGGCGATTGAGATAGATCAGCGGCGTGCCGGCCTTTGACGCAATGTCCGCGACGCTTTTGGCGGAGCCGGTGTTGACGCTCAGGATTATGACGGCGTCGACCTTGTCCGCGATGGCGTCCTTGACCTGCCTGACCTGGGTCGCCTCGTCGTTTTTGGCGTCGCCGACGATCAGTTCCAGGTCCGGGTCCTTGGCCGCCTCGGTCTCGACGGAGGTCTTGAGGATGCCGATGAACTTGTCGTTGGTCTTGGCCATCGACAGGAAGATGCGCGTCTTGGCAAGGGCGAGCGTGGGCGCGACGGCCAGGGTTCCAACCAGCAGGGCAGTGAGAAGGGGGCGCTTTTTCATCGGCTTGCTCCTTTACGCGGCGCGGACGCGGTCGAGGAAGCGGTTGACCTCGCCCTTGAGCCGGTCCGATTGCTGGCTGAGGGCGCGGGCGGCATCCAGCACGCGGACGGCGCCCTGGCTCGATTCCTGAGCGGCCTGTGTGACACCGATAATGCTGCCGGTGACCTCGGCCGTGGTGCGTGACACCTCGTGGATATTGCGCGAAATCTCCTGCGTCGTGCGTTCCTGCTCCGAAACAGCCTGGGTGATCGCCGACGAAATGCCGCTGACCTCGGCAATGGTCTGCTCGATGCCGCTGATCTCGCCGACGGCCTGGCCGGTCGAGGCCTGCATCTTTTCGATCGAGACGCCGATGGTGTTGGTCGACTGGGCCGTCTGGTTGGCCAGGTTCTTGACCTCGGACGCAACGACGGCAAAGCCCTTGCCGGCTTCACCGGCGCGTGCGGCTTCGATGGTGGCGTTGAGCGCCAGCAAGTTGGTCTGCGAAGCGATGGCGTTGATCAGTCCGACGACCGATTCGACCTGGGCTGCGTCATCGCGCAGGGCGTCCATGGCGCGGCGGGTGCGTTCGGCCTGGTCGACCGCCATGCCGCTGATTTCGCTGGAGCGGGACACCTGGGCGCCGACTTCGCGGGCGGAGGCCGATAATTCCTCGATGGCGGCGGCGACCGAACGGACATTGTCGGCGGCCGAACGCGCGCCGGTTTCGACGGCGACGGACTGGGCCTCGGTCTCTTCCGCGGCGGCCGACAGGGTGGCGGCGGAATCCTGAAGGTCGGCGGCCGCCTTCGATACCGCTTCGATAATGCTGCCTATGGCGGTTTCGAAATCCTGCGCCAGCTGGGTCAGCTCGGTCTGGCGCTGGCGTTCCATGTCCTTTTCGAGGGCCGCCTGGCTGGCGCGCAGCAGCTCGCCTTCGCGCAGTTTGTCCTTGAACACGTTAAGCGCCCCGGCCATGCCGCCGATTTCGTCCCGGCGGGCGGTGTCGGGGACGGCTACGTCCGTTTCGTGTCGCGCCAGACGCAGCATGACATTCGTCATGCGGCCGATTGGCCTGGAAATGCTGGTGGTCAGGAGCCAGCCGACCAGCACGCAGAAGAGGGTGAGGGAGCCCAGCGCGATCACGATCCACATGCGCGCCGAAGCATTGATGGCGGCGGCGGCACTGGCGGCCGCGCGGGCCTTGGTCTCTCGGAATGTCTGGACCTTGTGTACGGCGGTGAAGAAGGCGACGCGTTCGTGGTTCAGGTCGTTGGTCAGGACCTCTCCGGCCATGTCGGTCAGGCCGGCGCGGTCGAGCGAGGTCACTTCTTCCTGCACCGCCAGGAAGTGTTGCCACGCCTGGCGCAGGGAGGCCGCCATCGCGGCTTCTTCATCGCCGGAAACCATGGTGCTGTATTCGCTCCACAGCTTGGAGAACTCCCGGCGGGTGGCGGCGCCTTCTTCGGCGAATTCGGCGCGTTTGCCGGCGTCCGGCGCGTGATGTTCCAGGAAGGAAATGACCGACAGGGTCTGGCTGGTGCGCGCCAGGTCACCGAGCGTCGACACCGCAACGATCTCGTTCTCCAGCTTGCGGCCGATGGCGGAGACCTCGTTCAGCTTCAGGATGGAGAAGGCGCCGGTCGCGACCGACACCACCATAAGCAGGCCGAATGCCAGGGCGAATTTACCGCGGATCGACTGTGTCAGCGCGCGAATCATCGATGTCTCCCTTTGCCGCCGGCCTTTCTGTGGGCACGTTGCGAACGGACATCAGTAAAAATTTTAATGAATAAAATGTGGTTAACAGATGCCGCCAGGACCCCGTTTTCGGTTAGCGCTATCATTTCAAATCACGCCTGGCAGCTGAAAGAACTGGACCACGGCGCAAAGTCCGGTAATGGTGCGGGCAATAAAAAACGATCGTTAACAAACAAAAAGGGGCAGGCATGACGACGGAAGACGTCCACCGGCGCATCTACGAAAATCCCAAGTTCCAGGCTCTGGTCAAACGGCGCAGCCGCTTTGCCTGGACGCTGTCGATCATCATGTTGCTGGCCTATTACGGCTTCATCACCCTGATCGGTTTCGATCCCAAGCTGCTGGGCCAGCCCATACAGCCGGGCATGGTCATCACCTGGGGAATTCCTGCCGGTCTTGGTCTGATCTTCCTGTCCTTTATCCTCACCGGCATCTATGTCTGGAAGGCCAACGGCGCCTACGACCGCGCCGTGCGCGAAATCCTGGCGGAGGCCGGCCAATGAAAATATCGCGTATCCTACTTGCGGCTTCGGTCGTCTTTGCGCTTCCGGCCATGGCCATTGCCGATTCCATCAGCGGCGAGGTGCAGAAGCAGGGTGTGAACTATATCGCCATCGGCATGTTCCTCGCCTTCGTGCTGCTGACGCTCGGCATCACGCGCTGGGCGTCAAAGCGTTCGGCGTCGACCAAGGACTACTACACGGCCGGCGGCAAGATCACCGGCTTCCAGAATGGCCTGGCGATTGCCGGCGACTATATGTCGGCCGCGTCCTTCCTCGGCATTTCGGCACAGGTCTTCACCTCGGGCTTTGACGGCCTGATCTATTCGATCGGCTTCCTTGTCGGCTGGCCGATCATCCTGTTCCTGATGGCCGAACGCCTGCGCAACCTCGGCAAGTTCACCTTTTCCGACGTGGCGTCCTATCGCCTGGGCCAGAAGCCGATCCGCTTCCTGTCGGCCCTGTCGTCGTTGACGGTC
>CAMLLA010000415.1 GCA_946480525.1 uncultured Asticcacaulis sp.
AGCCGGCGAACTCCTCCAGCGCCTCCTCGAGGTTCTGCAGCGTCTCGATGTCCAGGTCGTTGGTCGGTTCGTCGAGCAGGATCAGGTTGCCGCCCGAGGCCAGGGTCTTGGCCAGGTGCACGCGGTTGCGCTCGCCGCCCGACAGCAGGCCGACCTTCTTCTGCTGGTCGCCGCCCTTGAAGTTGAAGCTGCCGACATAGGCGCGCGAATTGATTTCGCGCTTGCCAACCACCATGATGTCGGTGCCGCCGGAAATCGCCTGCCAGACGGTGTGGTCGGGTTGCAGGTCGTCGCGCGACTGGTCGACATAGGCCAGCTTGACGGTCTCGCCGAGACGGATCGTCCCCTTGTCCGGCTGCTCCTGGCCGGTGATCAGCTTGAATAGGGTCGACTTGCCGGCGCCGTTCGGACCGATGACGCCGACGATGCCGTTTGGCGGCAGGCGGAAGCTCAAACCCTTGAACAGGACCTTGTCGCCATATTCCTTTTCGAGGTCGTTGACCTCCAGGACCAGGTTGCCGAGGCGCGGCCCGGGCGGGATCTGGATGGTGGCGAAGGTCTGCGCCGCGCGGGCGTTTTCCTGTTCGCGCACCATGTCGTCATAGGCTGCCAGACGCGCCTTCGACTTCGACTGGCGGGCCTTGACGCCCGAACGGACCCACTCCAGTTCCTTGGTGAGCGCGCGCTGACGGGCCTCGCTCTCCGACTGCTCCTGCACGACGCGCTTCTGCTTCTGCTCCAGCCAGCCGGAGTAGTTGCCTTCGTACGGCACACCCTTGCCGCGGTCCAGTTCCAGGGTCCACTTGGTGACCTGGTCGAGGAAGTAACGGTCGTGGGTGACCAGGATGACGCAGCCCGGAAAGGCTTCGAGGTGGTGCTGAAGCCACGCCACCGATTCGGCATCCAGGTGGTTGGTCGGTTCGTCCAGCAGCAGCATGTCGGGCTTGGACAAAAGCAGGCGGGCCAGGGCCACGCGGCGCTTTTCACCGCCCGACAGCTTGGTTACGCCCGAATCGTTCGGAGGACAGCGCAGAGCGTCCATGGCCATTTCGATGCGGCTGTCGATGTCCCACAGGTCACCGGCGTCGATCTTTTCCTGGAGGGCGTTCATCTCCTCCATCAGTTCGTCGCTATATTCTTCGCCCATCAGTTCGGCGACTTTATTATAGCGATCGAAGATCTTCTTTTCCTCGCACCAGGAAATGACGTTTTCCCAGACGTTCAGGTTTTCGTCGAGGTGCGGTTCCTGCTGCAGATAGCCCATCTTGGTGCCGTCGGCGGCCTTCGCCTCGCCGGTGAATTCCTTGTCGATGCCGGCCATAATCTTGAGCAGGGTAGACTTGCCCGAGCCGTTGACACCGACGACGCCGATCTTGGCGTCGGAATAGAAGGAGAGCCAGATGTTTTCGAAGACCTTCTTACCGCCGGGGTAATGCTTGGTCAGGCCCTGCATCTGGAAGATATATTGTTGCGCCATGGGGAGCGAGTACCCTTTTCAGAGAGTGCAATGTCGGGGATGTAAAGTTGGCGCGGGTTTAGCCGAGGGGGGGCTAAATCTCAAGGCGGAAATCAATCCGCAGCAAAGACAGCCTTCATGATGGCTTCCAAACCGACGCGGTCGTCTTGGTCGAAGGCGCCATAGGCTTCGGAGTCGACGTCGAAGACGGCGATCAGGTCGCCGTGTCGGTCGAATACCGGCACGACGATTTCGGAGTTCGAACGACTGTCGCAGGCGATATGGCCGGGAAAGGCATGGACGTTGGGCACGATCTGCGTCGTCCGCTCACGCGCCGCCGCCCCGCACACCCCGCGGCTGAAGGCGATGCGCAGACACCCGAGGGTACCATTATAAGGACCGACGACCAGTTCGTCCTGCCCCTGTGACTTCTTAACCTCATCCACGACATAAAAACCCGTCCAGAACCACGCCGGAAAGGCCTGCGCGAGCAGACATACGGTCGTCGCCATGCGCGCCACGCGATTTCCCTCTCCCTCAAGCACAGCCATGAGGTCGCGCATAACACTTTGATAGGTTTCGCTTTTGGTCGCATTCGCGGAAAGCGTTGACGTAACGGCGGCCATGTTTTTCTCCAGAAAAGCGTATTTTCACTCCCGCCAGTGATAGCCAACACGTCTGGCGCGAAAGCAGGCAGGAATACGCCGTCATTAACACTTTTCCCTTCCCAAGTCGCCGGTTTTGCCCCATGATGGCCCTGATGGACTCCGGTCCAAGGGGTAGAGTAAGGGAATACGGGCTGAGGTCGGCGGGGGCACAGGTATCCTTCCCGCGACAATCTGGCAACGCTCGGCGATATAACGGCAGCCAAAGGGGGGCATAGCTTGACAGTCCGGGTATTCCTTAACAAAGAATGCGTTAACCATATTTTTGCCGACTTTTGTCGGGGCGATTGCTGATGTCGAAACGTGACGGATCAGGATCGGTTTCGGGGGCTTCTGCGGCCATGAGACGGATCTTCAAGCAGCAGGGTGGACGCAGGGCCGTGACGGCTCTGGCCGGTATCCTATGCCTTAGCCTCACGCTCTCGGGCTGCGACTCGCGCGATCTCGCATGGCTGCGCGGCGGCAAGGAGCGTGGTATTTCCGGCGAGGGTGGCTATGCCTGCCCGCGACCGCCCGACATGTATCAGCAGGGCGGCTTCAATGGCCAGGAAAAGGAAATCCGCTATTTCCGCCACCTGGCGTTCGGCAACGACTTCTTCGCCCAGCTTGAACTCGCCAACCGCTATGCCGCGCTGAACGCCGGCGACAAAAATCTTGAAGACGACGTCGAGTCTTCGGTGTGGCTGGTCATGGCCCTGGCCAATCCCGACGGCTATGCCCGCGCCGACCGCGACACCCAGTCGGGTCCGATGGCGTCGCGCTTCGACAAGTGCCGCGCTTATGAACGCGCCCGCGCTTACAAGATGCTCGACCAGCAACTGTCGATGATGGATGCCTCGGAGCGTGACAAGGTTCGTGACCGCGTCATCTATATCCAGTCGAACATGGGGGCCGAAGGCTTCCGCACCCTGGCGCGTCTGTACGACAAGCAGTACGGCCCGATGGGCGAGCCCGCCAAGGACCGTGAGGCCGTGCGCGCCATGCGCCGGGGGTCCGACTATGCCCTGGTCAATGCGCGCTCGCTGTTCGAGCGTTCGGACGTCGATGCCTACCTTTATAACTACAAGGCCATGGAAACCGGCGACGTCGGCGCCTACGTCCTTTTGAAGGATTTCGAAAAGTCGGCGCCGGAACGCCAGCGCTATGCGACCTTCGTCGAATCCAAGGCCCGCCGCTGGGTGGCGCCCTACGAATTCTATCCGACCGAGACGCCCAAGGGCGGCGTTCCGCATTCGGATGAAAGCAAGCCGGACGAAGCGGCGGTCTACGCCCTGTCGAAGATGGAGGAACTGCCCTTCATCCACGTCGTCCGTGCGCTCAACTATCTCGACCTGCTGCACACCGAATGCGAAGGTCCGGGCGATATCCCGAAGCAGACGATCGATGGCCTGC
>CAMLLA010000416.1 GCA_946480525.1 uncultured Asticcacaulis sp.
CACGCCGTGCATGATCAACGCCGGCAAAAGGTCGGCAAAGAAGGTTGTGACCGCCGACAACGCCGCCGATATGACCAGGGCGATCAGAAGCAGCAGCGCGATGCCGAGGATCATTCCAAACGACAGCAGCCGTTTCTTCACGAATGACATGAGGTCGGCGTTCGACCCTTCGACATTCCAGATCGCATTGAGCGAGTCCTGGAGCTGAACGAAGAAACCGGTCGCCGAAATCACCAGTGTCACAACGCCGATGGCGGTGGCGATCAGGCTTGATTCCGTTGTCGTCGAATTGGTCAGCATGGTGCGGATGGCGCTGGCGCCGTCGATGCCGACCATGTCGCTGATTTCATAAAAGATGAATTGCGAGGCGGCTTCGTCGCCGAAGGCCAGCCCGGCCAGGGAGACGACGATCAACAGCAGCGGCCCGATCGACAGGATAGAGTAAAAAGCGAGCGCCGCGCCAAGCCTTGGCACATTGTCGTCGTTCCATTCCTGCCATGTTTCCTTGAGCAGGAAAATCATGGCCGCCCAGTTGAGCTGAGGACGCTGTTCAGTCGGTTTGGTCATGCGGTTCCCGCGAGGTCAGGCCGGCAAGGATCAACAAAAAGCCGGGGAAGATCAAGCCTTCCCCGGCGTTCCGTTCGTAAAGACTATGTTCGTGCCGGTTGGTTACCGCCGACGGTGATGCGCGCCCGCCTCAGGTCAGGTCGGAAAGGGCGCTCATGTCGTAGCTCGACATGCCGCCGGGTGCCGGAGCTGCCGGCGTGACCGGTGCGGGTGCGGCCGGGCTGACATTGGCGGCAGGCGATGCGACCTGAGGCGCAATGCTGTCGCTGCGGCGTTGCAGGCAGCGGCCCTGGAAGTAGGCGCCGACGTCGATGGCCAGCTGTTCGTGGGTGATGTCGCCTTCGACATAGGCGGTGGCTTGCAGCTTGACCTGCTTGCCTTGGATCGAGCCGACGATGCGGCCCCGGACTTCGATGGTTTCGGCCTCGACCTTGCCTTCGATATTGCCCGATTCACCGACCGTCAGGTGGTTGACGCGGACATCGCCCTTGACGGTGCCGTCGAGATGGAGGTCGCCGGTGCCCGTGACGTTGCCGTCGATCAGCAGGCCCGAGCCGACGCTCGAGAACGGCTTGGCGCCGCCCATCGAACCCATGCCCGTCGCTGGCGACGACGGCTTCTTGGTGAGGTTGAGGTTGGGCGCCTCTACCGAAGGGGCGACCGGTGCGACGGTCGGCTGCGGCTTCGCCGGAGCGGGCTTGTTAGTTTTGTTGAACATAGTCACCTGCCTTTAGAAAACGTGCGGGATTTTGCGGGCGGCTGTTGATCCACACTTCGTAATGAAGGTGGGTGCCGGTAGAACGTCCAGAATTACCCATGGACGCGATGCGCTGGTCGACGGCGACGCGCTGGCCGGCGCGGACGCTGAAAGCGGCCAGATGGGCGTACCGTGTCTTGAAGCCGTTTCCGTGGTCGATTTCAACGCAGTTGCCGTAGCCGGAGCGGACGCCGACAAAGGCGACGACGCCAGGAGCCGTGGCATAGATAGGGGTGAGGTATGCGCCGGAGAAGTCCTGGCCCTGATGGAAACGCGGCGTGCGGTTGAACGGGTCGAAGCGGACGCCGAAGCCCGACGTCGTGCGTGTGCCGATGGTCGGTCGGCCGAACGGGATGCGTTCCGAATTGCGCTGCAGGCCGCGCATGTCGCTCAGGTCGTTGGCGGCATTGGAAATGCGTTCGGCAAAGTCCTCGTCGACGCCCAGGATGACCGAAAGCGCCTTGGCGTCCTTGCCGGCCAACGGCCCGGACTGTCCGCCGCCGGCGAACGAGGCGGGGTTGAGACCGGCTAGGCGGAAGGCGAGGCGCAGGCGTTCGGCGCGTGTCTTGGCGAAGACCTCGGCCTGGCTGATCATCCGTTCCTGCTCCGCGCGAATGGAATAGATGCGTTCGACGGGCGGCAGGTTCTGGTCGATCGGCGCCGGAGACAGTGCAGCAGCTGCTCCCGGTACGCCCTTGAAATCCTTCAGGACTTGAGCAAGCGCATTATGCCGCTTTTCAACTGTGTTGGCCAAGTCCTCCAGCGAGCCTGTATTGGCGTTGGCCTGCTGCATGGCCAGGTCGAGGCGGGCCTGACGGTCGGCAATCCAGCGTTCGGATTGCGCCTTCATCATGCGCATCTGGTTTTCGGCCGAGGTGCCTTGGGTGGCGGTAAAGAAGACGGTAAAGCTGGTCGAAACGAGAAGCCAGCACAGGATAGCGGAGATGACGACGGCCAGCACGAATTGCTTGCCCGTCGTCAGGACATGGCCATGGGTCTCCCCCCCCGAGCGTATGTAGAGGTGACGCTCCGGGAAGATACTCTCCACGAAGGCACCCAAGCGTTTGAAGCTTGTTTTACTCATCACCGCACCCTAAACCTTTTATTAAGTATGCATATGAGCATGCGGCAGCGCAAGGCGTATGTTCCGGGGTGATTCGCGTCGTCTGCGACTTATTCCCCAACGGGTATGAAAACAAATGCGTCGATCTTTGCTGCATCGCCCTGACCAAGCCCTTGTCCCATTATGAAAATCTTATTTTGTCATTTTCAAGTTCGGTGCCGCTAACATGGCTGTGTAACAAGGTTGTGACCGGTTAAGCCATAAGGGCTTTGAGGGCGGCCAGGACATGTTCGACATGACCCTTGATGCGGATCTTGCGCCATTCCTGACGGATCATGCCCTTCGGATCGATGATGAAGGTCGACCGGTCGGTACCCATATACTGCCGGCCATAAAGCGACTTTTCGATCCATGAGCCGAATGCGTCTATGGTGGCCGTGGTTTCATCCGAAATAAGCGGCATTTTCAGCCCGTATTTGCGGACGAACTTGTCGTGGTCCTTCAGGCTGTCCTTAGACAGCCCATACAGTCCGACGCCCAGCGATGCGAATTCCTGGGCGGCGTCGGAAAACGCGCAGGCTTCCTTGGTGCAGGTTTCGGTATCGTCGGCCGGGTAGAAAAAGATGACCGTCCAGCGGCCTTTCAGCGAGTCCCTCGTGACGGTGCCGCCGCCTGAGACCGGCAGCGAAAAGTCGGGCACAGGCCGTGGTTGGAAAGAAAGGGCGGTGGATGGGGTCTTCGCCATAGGCTTGCCTTTGTCTGGGAATAAAAGTCGGATAAATCGGCAAATTTCCTCCTATCTTAACGCTGTTTTTCGGACAATCATTTATGCTACGCCACCACACTGTCCGAACCCGGCACAAGACCGGCGGATCAATGCCACTATAACGACAAGAGTAATCGCTATTTCCGCCGCTTCGCCCGTCAAAAGCGTACTTGCCGCCGTCAGGCGCCGCTATCGCCTGATCCTGTTGGGAAGCGTGACGCTGTGCGTGATTGCCTTCGGTTTCCGGCTGTCGGCCGGGCCCATGCGGGTCGATTCCTTACGTTCCATTCTGGAGATCGGAAGAGCACACGTCTGAACTCCAGTCACGGAAGAGAATCTCGTATTC
>CAMLLA010000417.1 GCA_946480525.1 uncultured Asticcacaulis sp.
CTCCGGATCATTGATCAGGGCGATCAGCGCCTTAGCCGCGCCCTCGGTATCTCCGGCGCACAGATAGACCTTGGGATCGACCAGACCCGCGGACGTCGCCGCCATCGACAGCGACACGCTGTAGCGCATGGTGTCTTTCAGATAGCCGTAAGCACAGGCCTGTGTCGACGCCAGGGTCCGCTTGTCGTCGTCGTCGAGCGCCGTAAAGTCGATATTGGCTTCCAGCGCCAGGGCCTCCTGATCGCGGCCGAGGCTGATCAGGTAATTCATGTAGCTTATGGTAAAGTTGAACGTGCCGGCGCCCTTCATCACCTTGGCGCCTTCCTTGTAAAGCGTCAGGGCTTCATCGGGCTTGCCCAGTTCGGCCAGCAGGCCGGCCTTGTCGCTGATCAGGTTCGGATAGGTGTTCGGCGACTGGAACTTTTCGAGGCCGTTGACGCGGATCAGCTGCAGAACCCCGTTCAACTGGACCAGGGCGATCTTCTGCTCATCGGCCGTGCGCTGAAGCATGACCAGGTAGCGCAGTCCCGGCAGGTCGGTCGGCGCGTTGGCGATATAGGTTTCGACATCCTTAATCTGCTGGCGCAGCACCGGCACGACATAGGTCGATGGAATCGCCGCGTCGCTGAGCGTGCCGTCACCCTGTGCAATCGGATAGATGAGGGCATTGTCAGCGATGTCGGCGCGGAACAGGTCGGCCAGGACCTTGTCACCGGCCTTGACGGCCTCACGCAAGCCATCCAGCCGCAGGAAGTCGATAACGAGGCGGGCCGACGGATCGCGAAGCTGCCAGCCGGCACGCTGCAGCGACGCCAGAAGCTCCCGGCGGCGTTCGATCTTGACGGTCAGGAGCGTGCCCATGACCGTCATGTCCGTCAGCTTATGCGCAGTGGCGGAGTGGCGCTTGAGCGCTTCCGTCATCACATCAGCGGCGGCGTCGGACTGGTTCGCGCTGAGCAGCAGAAAAATCCGCAGGTCATAGCTGGCGATCGTGGCGCCCGGATGTTTCAGGCTCTCTTCCGAAAGCGCAAGCGCCGCCGGCACACCTTTTTCAGCCACGGTGCAGATGATACGCTGGAAGCGAAACTGCTCGGCAAGATCCGGGTCGGCTTTCAGCAGATCCGCATCGTTCCACAACAACTCGAGAATGGGCAGGGCTTCACCGCAATTGCCGGCCTGCATGGCGGCCGTGACCTGCATGATGTTCAGAGCGGTGTTGGTATTGGCGGCGGGCGCCGCTGCCGGAGCCGCGGTCGCGGTGTCGGCCTGGACGGGCAATGCGGCGAAGCACATCCCTAATGCCAGAAGGCTGACCGGTGCCAGTCGCCGCAATACCGAAGTCATGAAAAGCCCCCACCATCCATCGTTTAACAAGCGTTAACCGAAAGACGGCGGGGCGGCAAGCACATGCCCCAGCCAGGCGCGCAAATTGCGCCGCTGCGGCATTTTTATCTTATGGCTTAAGCGCCGGCGCCCAGGCGAAGCCATCCCCCTTGGCCTTGACGGTGCCGACGCCGGGATAGGGAAAATGCGGCGAGAAGATCAGCTGGCCGCTCTTGGCCAGTTCGCTCAGGAGTTCCTTGCGGCTGTCGCGCGCGGTCGGCTTGTCTCCGTCAAACGCGATGAACCATTCCGGCCTGGCCAGCGAAATGATCGATGAATGCGCGCTGTCGCCGATCGCCAGCAGCGTCTTCTTGCCCGAGGTAATCTCGTACGCTGTGTGCCCCGGCGTATGGCCCTTGACCTCGACCGACTTGATCGACGGCGAAATCTGCGCGCCCGGCGCGAAGGTTTCGACCTGGGGCGTGACGGCGGCGACAATCGCATCAGCCTGGCCGCCGCTCTTGATCGCCTCCCACTCGGCAGCCGTCATGCGCACCTTGGCATTTTGGAAGGCAGGCGTGCCATCGGCATTAATCAGCCCGCCGATATGATCGCCATGGCCGTGGCTGATCAACACATCGGTGATCTGGTCCGGCGTGACGCCGGCGTATTTAAGGCTGGCGATCAGCTTGCCGGCCTTGGGCCCCATGCCGGTATCGATCAGGACAAGGCGGCTGCCGTCCCTGACCAGCAATGCGTCGACGCTGAGCGTAATGGTGTCGGTCGGCGCACCGGCCTCTTTAAGCACCGCCGCAACGGCTTCGGCGCCGGCATCGATGCCGAACACCTTGGCGTCATTGGGCAGAACGAACTGCATGTCGTGCAGGGAAACCAGCTCCAGCTTGCCGACCTTGAACGACTTGGCCGCGACATCGGGAATGACCGGCTCGGCTGCAAAGGCCGCTCCGGTGGCCAGGATGGAAACGAGTACAGACGCAAAACCCAGACGCAACTTCGTTCTCATGTCGTGACCTTTCGTAAGCCCTAGCGGCGTCTGTCTAGCACCGGCATGTCACTGCGCGATAATCACGCATCCGTGATTGATTTTCACAGACGCGTGATGCATGATCCTCTGAAATGCGGAGGTCGTCATGAGGCATGGGTTCTCGCTGGTTCTCGTCGTCGCTTGCATGGGCATGCTTTCGGCCTGCACCAAGGCTGTCGTCGGCCCGGATCTGGCGCACAGACCGACACCGTTTGTCGCCGAAGGAACAGTAGACCTCAGCGACACTTTCGGCGTCATGCAAGCCACCATTATCGCTCGCCCCGAAGGTGATACGGCGACGGTACGTTTTGATGATATCGGCGAGCGGCCCTACAACGCCACGGTGACCTATCATGCCTTCGTTCCGATTATTGCCGAGAGCAATGCGGACAGGAAGGATTACTGGCTGATCGGCCTGAATCTTACCCAAACTCCGGATCGTTCTTTTTATGCGATTATGCGCTATCCGCACGGCAAAGGGCTTCAACCAGACACCGCGCGGGACGATTTCGAGTTTCGGGTCCTGAACTGCGGCCCCTATCACCCCAAGGCCAAGGCTGCTGAAGAGGATGGGAACGCGGCGGCGCAAGCGGTTGAGGAGACCAGGACGGACATACCCGCCAACCAAGTTCGTCACACCGAAACGGACACGCTTTGTCTTTTCCATCGGCGCAATGATGTCGAGCAGCATGCCAACTGGATATTGCAACAAGACGACATGCTTCGCCGTGAGGCAATGCGTGATCCAGAAATGGTAACCGACAACGGTTGGAGCCGGCTGAAAGTCGTTACGCGCTGACTGTACCTGGCTCTAAACTCATGGGCTGTGGGGTCCGCGACCCACAGACTTACTGATATCATAAGAAAAGCCTGGCTCCAAAAGGCCAGGCTTTTCTTATGATTTTAAAGGCCTTGGGGCCCCAATAAGCGTTCTTTGGTCCCAAACCCATAAGTTTAAGAGTCGAGGAACGACCGCAGCTTCCGCGACCGCGACGGGTGCTTAAGCTTGCGCAGCGCCTTCGCTTCGATCTGACGGATACGTTCGCGCGTCACCGAGAACTGCTGGCCGACTTCTTCCAGCGTGTGGTCGGTGTTCATGCCGATGCCGAAGCGCATGCGCAG
>CAMLLA010000418.1 GCA_946480525.1 uncultured Asticcacaulis sp.
TCCTCCTTGCCATAACAACCCTGCTGTTTCCGTTCGGCACCGGCTTCGACTCGGTCATCGAACAGGCCGTAGCGCTGACCAACGGCATCAAGATCGGCGAAGTCACCGTGTCGCCGGGCGCCATCGCCCGCGCCGTCATGGTCCTGGTCGTCGGCGTCGCTGTCGTCCGCCTGTTCCAGTCGTGGCTGAACACACGCTATCTGCCCAAGACCGAATGGGATGCCGGCGCACGCAACTCGGTCAGCGTGATCGCGGGCTATGCCGGCACGATCCTGGTTACCTTCTGGGCGATTGCCTCGATCGGCATCGGCATGGAACGCATCGCCCTTTTGCTGTCAGCCTTATCGGTGGGTATCGGGTTCGGACTACAAGCCATAACCCAGAATTTTGTTTCCGGCCTGATTCTGCTGGCCGAAAGGCCGGTCAAGATCGGCGACTGGATCAAGATCGGCAATGACGAAGGCGACGTGAAGCGGGTCAGCGTCAGGGCAACCGAAATCCTCCTGGCCGATCACTCGACCCTGATCGTCCCCAATTCCGAACTGATCACCAAGTCGGTTCTCAACAAGACACACGCCAATGCGCTGGGTCGCATCCAGATAGAGTTTTCCACGCCCCTCGGCACCGACGTTGCCCAGGTCCGGTCCCTGGTCATGGCGGTGTTCGATGCCGAGACGCGCGTGCTGAAAGACCCGGAACCCGCCGTATTCATCGACGGCATCGCCGATGGCAAGGTCCTGTTCAACTGCTTCGGACACGTCGCCAGTCCTCGGGATGCCTATGGCGCGCGCAGCTCGGTCCTTCTCGACCTGCTCCAGCGCTTCCGCTCGACGGGTATCGATGTCGGTACGGTGCCACAGAAGTTCGAATTTCTTGGCGCCAACGGCCTGCCCGTCGTGGCGCCGCCGGCCGACAAGCCGTCATAGTCAGGGTGCCCGTGCCTGGTCCTCGAAGGGCTCGCCAATTCCGTCCGCCAGAACTATCGCCGGATGGCCGCCAGCCAGCGCAACAGCGTCATGGCTTCAATGCCGAACCAGAAAGAAGCCGATATTCAATCGGTTTCCAAGGGAATTGAAGGCCTTTTTCGGCACAATATGTCTGATGATTGATTCGATATAAACTGCCTTTATATCCCGACACATTATGCCATATTTGAAATCTAATAGCAAATATGACTTTTCAAAACTTGATTCCCATCAGTATTCGCTGACCAGAATTTTTATAATATATTGTATTATATAATAAATTAACGGCGTCCGCGGAAAAATGCGAGCGCATTTTTTAGGGGCGCATATAAAAAAAACTAAAAGAAAATTCCATTTATGAATCTCGCAGTGTCGCACTCTTGCAACGAGCAGCATGCTCGCAGAAAAATAGTCTGACTTTTTGCTTGAAAAATGTGACCGTTATCATAACCTCGTTCCGTTGCTGCGTGCAGGGAGTGCCGGGAGGCTGGTGCGGAAAGGCACAACACCAGGCACGCAGGCGACGCAACAAAAACAAGCGCTTCCCGCCAATGCGCGAGAGGCCAAATTTCCTCAGGCCCACAAGGCTGATCGAGGGAGGGAGACAAAAAAGATGAAATCCGCAAAGGACAGTTCTGTCCGAAATAGCGCCCCCGTGCGCGCTCGCTCCCGTTTGGGAGGCATACTGCTCGGCACCACAGCGCTAGCCACAGCGTTGCTGGCGACGTCGGCATTTGCGCAAGACACCGCGCCGGCAGATGCCGCCGCAGGCGACACGCCAAAGGAAGATACGGTCGTCGTCGTTACCGGCATCCGCGGCGCGCTCCAATCCGCCGCGACAACCAAGCGCAAGGCAGCGACCTTCGTCGACTCCATCACTGCGTCGGACGTCGCCGCCCTGCCGGATCTTTCGGTTGCCGAAGCCCTCGCGCGCGTTCCGGGTGTCACCGTTACGCGCTTCACGCTTGGCGGCAGCCCGGACTTCCCGTCGCCTGAAGGTCGTGGCAACCTGATTCGTGGCCTGGGTTTCGTGCGTTCGGAATTCAACGGCCGTGACGCCTTCAGTGCGAACGGCGGCCGCGCCCTGGACTGGTCCAGCATTCCGCCGCAACTGGTCGGCGCCGTTGATGTCTACAAGAACTCGTCGGCCGACTTGATCGAAGGCGGTATCGGCGGCACCATCAACCTGCGCACGCTCGAGCCATTTGACCGCAAGGGCTACTTTGCGTCGGTTTCGGCTGACTTCAACTATGGTGACCTGGCCAAGAAGTGGTCGCCCTCCTACAACGCCGTAGTCAGCAATCGTTGGCAGACCTCCATGGGCGAATTCGGCCTGATGGGCGGCTATTCGACGTCCAACCTGAAGTCGATGATCCATGGCTGGCAGCAGCCCGCTCCGATTCCGCGTGGACCGACAACCGGCAACCCTCTTGAATCCAACGAGCCGGCCAGCACCACGACAATCGTTCCGGGCAAGACGGTTGGCGCTATTCTGGGCTTCCAGATGCGTACCAACGAGGTCGAGCGCGACCGCGACAGCACCTATCTGGCGGCGCAGTGGAAAAACGACACCATGCGCTTGACCGGAAAGTATGTCCGGGTTGTCAACGAAAGCTCGGGCGTCGAGTATACGCTTGAGTCGTTCCCGGACGGCGGCAACAACCAAAGATATTCGGTCACGAACGCGACCTTTGACAACACGACGCTGGCAGGCCTGAACCGCTGTAACGTTCCTGCGGCAAGCGCCACGAGACCCGTTGATTACTGCGAAACGCAGTTCCCCATCGATGGCGGCCTCATGACGTCCGGTATGGTGACGAACGATTTCGATAGCTGGGTCGGGACCTATGGTCTTGGCGTTGCCGTTCTGGGTATCGGCAGAACCGAACGTACCACGACTGACGACCTCAGCCTGAACTTCAAGTGGCGCCCGAGCGACCGCCTGTATGTCGAAATGGATGTCCATAAGACCACGGCTTCGGCGACGTCGAACGAAATGTGGGGCGGCTCGCAAACCTATGCCAATGCCTTCATCGTACCCGGCCTCGATGATCCTCGGGTGACGTTGACGGTCGACCCGCGCACCAAGGTCAATCCTGGCAATATCGCCGGCAATACGGTTATCGGTACGGATGGCAGCGGTAATAATATTTATCGAATCACGCCAGGGCCTCAGCAGGGCATGAACGACCCGAATGCAGCCTTCTGGCTCTATGCTGGTGAAGGCCATCGTGATGGTAAGGGCCAACTGACTGCTGCCAAGATCGATGTCCAGTACGATTTCGAGGGTGATTCCTGGTTCAGGTCGGTGAAGTTCGGCGCTCGACGCTCCGAGCGTTCTCAGGTCAACAAGGAAATGGACGTCAACTGGGGCAGCATCGCTCCGGCCTGGGAAGGCACTGGCCTGGGCATATTCTCATCGCAGGCAACTCCGGCGTACAGCGAAGTCGATTTCAAGGACTTCTACCGCGGTGGCGTGCTCCAGGGCGATAACA
>CAMLLA010000419.1 GCA_946480525.1 uncultured Asticcacaulis sp.
CTTCATGATGAACATTCAGGAGATGGCGACGCTCAATCGCTACAACATCCCGCTGAAGATCGTCCTGCTCGACAACTCCTCGCTGGGCCTGGTGCGCCAATGGCAGCAACTGTTCTTCGAGGAGAACTATTCCGAAATCGACCTGTCGGACAACCCCGACTTCGTCGTCGTCGCCAAGGCGTTCAACCTGGACGCCTTCCGCATCACCCATCGCCACGAGGTCGATGCGGCTCTGGACCGCCTGCTGGCGGCCGAAGGGCCTACACTTTTGCATGTTGTTATCGATCCGCGTGAAAATGTCTGGCCGCTGGTTCCGCCGGGCGCGTCCAACGCGGACATGATGGAGGAGCGCTGGGATGAGCCACTTGATTCATATTGAGCTGGATCGTCTCGAGGGCAGCCTGCTGCGCGTGCTGGGCCTGATCGAGCGCCGCGGCTTTCATATCGACGGCATCGAACTCTTCGATCTCGGCGAGACGAAGCGCGGCCTGAACGTGACCGTTCGTATCCGCGACGCGGCCCGCACCATCGAAACGCTGAACCTGCAGATCGATCGTCTTTACGGCATTACCCGTCTGGACGCCGATCCGCGTGGCGCCGCCGCCAAGCCTGCCAAGGCGAAGCAGGAGGCCCGGGCGTGAGCATTCATTTGAACACGGGAGAGAAGGTTTATCGGGGCCGTGGTCGCGGCCCCGGCCAGGTATGATCAGGGCTTTACGCATAATCCGATGCGTCCAATAAATCGCCTTTGTGGTCTCCGCTAAACGGAGTAGAGAAGCCCATCCGGGCAAACCACAAAGCGCCTGCTCAAAAAATCATACCGATAAGCTGACACACATGAAAAAGCTCGCTGAAAAAATCTGGTTCAATGGCCAAGTCATCAACTGGGAAGACGCTCAGATCCATGTCCTGACCCACGCGCTGCACTATGGCACCTCCGTGTTCGAAGGCATCCGCTGCTACGACACGCCGAACGGCCCGGTCGGCTTCCGACTGGGGGACCACCTGAAGCGCCTCGAAGACTCCGCCCGCATCTACGGCTTTGTCATCCCCTTCAACCTGGAACAGATGATCCAGGCGTCGAAGGACATCATCACGGCCAACGGCCTGAAGAGCGCCTACTGGCGCCCGATCGCCTTCCTGGGCGAATGCGGCATGGGCGTGACGCCGAAGCCCGAGAACGTCTCGGTCGACGTCGCCATCGCCGCCTTCCCGTGGGGCGCCTATCTCGGCGAAGAAGGCCTGACCAAGGGCGTCGACGTCTGCATCTCGTCGTGGAATCGCGCAGCACCCAACACCATCCCGGTGATGGCCAAGGCCGGCGGTAACTACCTGTCGTCCTACCTGATCGGCAAGGAAGCCCGTTCGCGTGGCTATGTCGAAGGCATCGGCCTGGGCGTCAACGGCCTGATCTCCGAAGGCGCCGGCGAAAACCTGTTCGTCATGATGAACGGCAAGATCTACACGCCGCCGGTCGCGGCCTCGATCCTGGGCGGCATTACCCGCGACACCATCATCAAGCTGGCCAAGGCCGACGGCATAGAGGTGCTGGAGCAGGACCTGCCGCGCGAGATGCTGTACCTGGCCGATGAGATTTTCATGACCGGCACGGCGGCGGAAATCACGCCGATCCGCAGCGTCGACGACATCCCTGTCCGCGCCAATGGCCGCGGCAAAATCACCGCCCGTTTGCAGACCCTGTTCCATGGTCTGTTCAACGGCACGACCGAAGACCGTTTCGGCTGGCTCGATCCGATCGACGCCACCGTTCCGGCGGAATAAACCCTACCTTCCCTCCCCGTTTTGGCTGCCGCCGAGGCCGGGGAGGAGGGACCGCGAAGCAGTGGGAGGGGGATTGCAGCCGTGATCCCCCTTCCGTCTTTGCCGGCTCGCCGGCAAATCCACCTTCCCCGTGAACGGGGAAGGAAGCAACCAGTTGAGACAGAACATGACCGCGAAATCGTTGTTTGAAAAAGTGTGGGACGCCCACGTCGTGGAGCCGGAAGGGGCCGACAAGCCCGCCGTCATCTATATCGACCTGCATCTCGTCCACGAAGTCACAAGCCCGCAGGCGTTTTCCGAACTGGACGCGCGCGGCCTGAAGGTCCGCCGTCCGGACCGGACCTTCGCCACGCTCGATCACTCGATTCCGACCCTGCGCCCCGACGCCGACGGCAACCGCCCGTACGTCACCGCCCAGGCCAAGAAGCAGGTCGAAACGCTGGAAGCCAATGCCGCCAAGAACGGCGTCCGCCTGTTCGGCTATGACGCTGAAAACCGCGGCGTCGTCCACGTCATCGGGCCGGAAATGGGCCTGACCCAACCGGGCTTCACCGTCGTTTGCGGTGACAGCCACACCTCGACCCACGGCGCCTTCGGCTGCATCGCGTTCGGCATCGGCACCTCGGAAGTCGGCCACGTCCTGGCCACCCAGTGCCTGGCCCAGCGCAAGCCCAAGACCATGCGCATCAATGTCACCGGCAAGCTCCAGCCGGGCGTCACCGGCAAGGACGTCGCCCTGACCGTCATCGCCACGCTCGGCTTCTCGGGCGGCACCGGCTACGCGCTGGAATATGCCGGCCCGGTCATCGAAGCGCTCGACATGGAGGGCCGCATGACGGTCTGTAACCTGTCGATCGAAGCCGGCGCCCGCTGCGGCATGATCGCCCCCGACCAGAAGACGGTCGAATGGCTGCGCGGCCGCCAGTACGTGCCGCAAGGCGCGGCCTTCGACGAAGCCGCCAAAGGCTGGCTGGCCCTGGCGTCGGACGCAGGCGCGACCTTCGACAAGGAAATCACCATCGATGGTTCGGCCATCGAGCCCATGGCCACCTGGGGCACGTCTCCGGACCAGGGCGCCGCCATCGCCAAGGGCGTCCCGATGCCCAAGGGTGAAGATGATGAGCGTGCGCTGAAGTACATGAACTTCACCGGCGGTGAAAAGCGCGAGGCCGAAAAGGTCGACGTCGTCTTCATCGGCTCGTGCACCAATGGCCGCATGGCCGACCTGCGCGCCGCCGCCGCCATCATGAAGGGCCGTAAAGTCGCCGACGGCGTGCGCGCCCTCATCGTTCCGGGTTCGGAATGGGTCCGCGTTGAAGCCGAAAAGGAAGGCCTGCACGAGATCTTCCTCGAAGCCGGCGCCGAATGGCGTTTGCCGGGCTGTTCGATGTGCATTGCCATGAACGGCGACTTCGTCCTGCCGGGCCAGCTGGCCGTCTCGACCTCCAACCGTAACTTCGAAGGCCGCCAGGGTCCGGGCTCGCGTACCGTGCTCGCCTCGCCGGCCACCGCGGCCGCCTCGGCCATCGCCGGCCACGTCGCCGATCCCCGTCAATTCATGGCTCTTGAGGAGGCTTGATCCCTATGTCCAACCAGGAACCCGTCAACACCTTCTCCTCGCGCATCGTCGTCCTGCCCGAAGCCAATATCGACACGGACC
>CAMLLA010000420.1 GCA_946480525.1 uncultured Asticcacaulis sp.
GGGCAAGCATGGCGCCGGCGAGCTGAACTACTCGTCGGACATCGACATCACCTTCTTCTGCGACCTTGAGCGCCTGCCGCTGAAGGACACGGTCGATCCCCAGACCTTCGCCGACCGCGTGGCGCGCCAGGTGGCGGTGATCCTGTCTGAGCGCACCGGCGACGGTTATGTCTTCCGTGTCGACCTGCGCCTGCGTCCCGACCCGTCGTCGACGCCGACGGTCGTCAGCGTACCGTTCGCGCTCAACTACTACGAATCGGTCGGCCAGAACTGGGAGCGCGCCTCCTTTATCAAGGCGCGCCATGTGTCCGGCGACCCGATTGAGGCCAAGGCGTTCATGAACGACCTGACGCCGTTCATCTGGCGGCGCAGTCTCGACTATCCGGCCATTGCCGACGTCCATTCGATCAAGCGCCAGATCCACGTCTATAAGGTCGATGAGCGCCTGGAAGCCGCCGGCGCCAATTTGAAACTGGGGGCAGGGGGCATTCGCGAGATCGAATTCTTTGCCCAGACTCAACAGTTGATTCTGGGCGGCCGCGATCCGTCCCTGCGCTCGCGCCGCACCCTGGATGCACTCGACGCCCTCAGGCGAGCCGGTCACCTGGCGCCGGCCGTGGCCAAGGAGCTGAAACAGGCCTATGTCCGGCTGCGCAACTGGGAACATCGCGTCCAAATGATCCACGACGAGCAGACCCATGAACTGCCCGAGGCCGAGGATGGCCGCATGCAGGTGGCGGTGTTGTCGGGCTTTTCCAACCTCAGCCGTTTCGACCTGGCCGTGTCGCGCACCCTGCGTCTGGTCAACGGCCACTATGGCGAGCTGTTCTCCGAGGCCGAGCCGCTGTCTTCGTCCTTCGGCAGCCTGGTCTTTACCGGCGTCGAGGACGATCCGGAAACGATCAAGACATTGCAGCGCATGGGCTTCGACCATCCGGACCAGGTGGCGGCGACGATCCGGTCCTGGCACCATGGGCGAATTCCCGCCACGCGGTCGGAACGCGGCCGCGAACTGTTCACCCGGCTGGTGCCGCGCCTGCTCGAGGCGCTGAACGAGACCGGCACGCCGTCGATCGCCTTTACGCGCTTCGCCAAGTTTTTCGTGACCCTGAGCGCCGGGGTGCAGATCCAGTCGCTGTTCCTGGCCAATCCAAAGCTGTTCAGCATGGTCGTCGAGATCATGGGCTTCAGTCCGCGCCTGTCCGGCATGCTGGCCCGCCATCCGACGGCGTTCGACGCCATGCTCGACGCCGGTTTCTTCGAGCCCCTGGGCGAGGAACTGGACGCCCTGATTGGCCGCGAGGTCGAGCGCGTCCCGGCCGATATCGAGGCGGTGATGAATGCGCTGCGCCGCGTCGGCCGCGAACAGCAGTTCCGCATCGGCATGCAGATACTGTCGGGCCGCCTGTCGACCGAGGCGGCGGGTGCGGCCTATGCCCGTGTCGCCGATGCATGTGTCAGCCACCTGGCGCCGCTGGCGATAGAGGATGTTACGCGCCAGGCCGGTCGGCTGGACGGCCAGATCGCCATAATCGCGCTCGGCAAGCTGGGGTCGCAGGAGATGACGGCGACCTCGGACCTCGACCTGATGGCCGTCTATCTGCCGGACGATCCGTCGGCGGGATCGACGGTCAAGGGCTGGGCGGCCGAAACCTGGTTCGCGCGCGTCACGCAGCGCCTGATCGCGGCCCTGTCAGCGCCGACGCACGAAGGCACGCTCTACGAAATCGACATGAAGCTGCGGCCGACCGGCGCCAAGGGACCGGTGGCGGTCTCGTTGGCGGCGTTCGAGAACTACTATACCCGCGAAGCCGACACCTGGGAGTTCCTGGCCCTGACGCGGGCGCGGGTGGTGTGGGCGTCATCCGCCGACTTTGCCGACCTGGTGCGTCTCAAGGTCGAAACCATCCTGCGCACGCCGCGGTCGCGCCCCGAGACGGCGCTGGACGTGCTGAACATGCGTGCCCTGATGGAAAAGGAACGGCCGGCCAAGACCTTCTGGGACTTCAAGCTCAGCGTCGGCGGCCAGGTCGATGCCGAGTTCGCCGCCCAGTTCCTGCAGCTGATCTATGCGTCCGAAGGCGGGCCGCTACGTTCCGGCACGCTTGCGGCATTGACGGCCATGCAGCGCGCCGGCCTGGGGCCCGCCGCCGATATCGATGCCCTGAGCCTTGCCTGGCGTGTCCAGCAGTCCCTGGCCCAGGTCATGCGCGTATCGCTGACCGAAAACGATGATCCGCACAATGAACCGGAAGCGTTTCAACGTAAACTCGCCCGCGCGGTCCATACCCGCCGGCTCGATACGCTGGAAAAGAAGCTGAAGGACATCCGCAAACGCGCGCGCCTGGCGTTCGAGCGCGTGGTGTCGCCGGAGGGCTAAGCATTCCGGCGGGTTCGCCGTCGGATGTGCGACCGGGTTTCGCGTATCCAAATATTGGGACTGCCGACGGAAACCGTCCAGCCATGCGTTGAACGGTCATGATGCTGGGGAGCTTCATCTGTCGGTGAGTTTGCATGATGTGCGGTTCGCACTTTTTGGTCTTCTGTGCTAGGAATGGAGCGGGTCATGCCTGATGCGACCCTTCTTGCCTGGCCGGGAGGGCCTTCAACCATTTCGCGGAGCGCTGTGAGTACGGATCCTGACGAACACCTGCTGGAACGCATGGGGCGCGGCGATATGGCCGCGGTGTCGATCCTTGTGTCGCGCAAGATGCCACGTCTGGTCGCCCTGGCCCGGCGGATGCTGGGAGACCCCGTCGAAGCCGAAGACGTTGCCCAGGAAACGCTTTTGCGCACCTGGAAGCAGGCGGCGACCTGGGTACCCGGCAAGGCGCGCATCGACACCTGGATGCACCGCGTCGCACTCAACCTCTGTTACGACCGCCTGCGCCGCCGCCGCGAACAGGTCTCTACCGACGATGTCGAGATCGTCGACGGCGCGATCAGCGCGCCGGCCCGCATGGAAGCCGCCGAAACGGCCAGCCAGGTCCAGGCGGCGATCAACGCCTTGCCCGACCGCCAGCGCGAAGCCATCGTCCTGACCTACTATCAGGAATTGTCCAACCAGGAAGCCGCCAACGTCATGGACGTCAGCGTCGAGGCGCTGGAAAGCCTTCTGGCGCGGGGGCGCCGTGCCCTGCGCGCCGCCATGAGTTCTCATCATCCCCACCCCCCTGCGGTCCCCGGGAAGGGCCGCCAGGAGAAGGGAGCGTAACATGCCCAATCCCAGTATCATGACCGAAGAACGGTTCCGCGACATTCTTGAAGCCTATGGCGCTGACTCAAAGCGCTGGCCGCAGGTCGAGCGCGCCGACGCCATCTCCTACATGCTTGACCATGCCACCAGGGTGCAGTCCTGGATCGACGAAGCGCGCGCCACCGATGGCCTGCTCAACACCCTTTCCGAAGATGACCGCCTAAGCCT
>CAMLLA010000421.1 GCA_946480525.1 uncultured Asticcacaulis sp.
AAATGGTGAAGCCATTGATCGACAGGCCGGGGAACTGCACGGCGTGGGCGACGCCCGGTTGCTTCATGGCGATCTCACCGACTTTCCGCGTCACTTCTTCGGTGCGGTCGAGCGTTGCGCCTTCGGGCAGCTGGATCATGCCGACCAGATAGGCCTTGTCCTGCTGCGGAATGAAGCCGCCGGGCACGACTTTGAACATGACGAAGGCCAGGACAGCCAGGCCGGCATAAAGGCCCAGCATCAGGCCCTTGCGCCTGACGGCGCCGCCAAGCGAATTGGCGTAACGGTCAGAGCCGCTGCGGAACAGCTTGTTGAACCAGCTGAAGAAACCGCCCAGCCACTTGTCCATGAAGCGGGTCAGGCCGTCCTTGGGCGTGCGGTGATCCTTCAGGAGCAGCGCGGCCAGGGCGGGCGACAGGGTCAGCGAGTTGACCGCGGAAATCACCGTCGAAATGGCGATGGTCAGCGAGAACTGGCGGTAGAACTGACCCGACAGGCCGGTAATGAAGGCCAGCGGCACGAAGACGGCGACCAGGACGAGCGCGATGGCGATGATCGGGCCCGAGACTTCACGCATCGCCTGATAGGTGGCTTCACGCGGCGTCTTGCCGGCTTCGATGTTGCGCTCGACATTTTCGACGACGACGATGGCGTCATCGACGACGATGCCGATGGCCAGCACCAGGCCGAACAGGGTGAGCGCGTTGATGGTGAAGCCGAACAGGTGCATGACGGCGAACGTCCCGATCACCGAAACGGGCACGGCCAGGAGCGGGATGATCGACGCCCGCCAGGTCTGCAGGAACAGGATGACGACCAGGACGACCAGCAGAATGGCCTCCAACAGGGTGTGGATGACCGAGTCGATCGATTCCTGGACGTATTCGGTCGTGTCGTAGACGATGCGGTAATCAACGTCTTCCGGCATGGTTTTCTTCAGGTCGGCCATGACCGCCTTCAGGTCCTTGGCCATCTGCAGCGAGTTGGCGCCGGGGTTCTCGAAGATCGGTATGGCGACGGCTTGTTTGTTGTCGAGCAGCGAGCGCAGCGAATAGTCCGATGCGCCCATCTCGACGCGCGAGATGTCGCCGAGACGGGTGACGGAGCCGTCAGCGCCGGTCTTGACGATGATGTTGCGGAAGTCTTCTTCGGTCTTCAGGCGGCCCTGCGCATTGACCGACAGTTGCAGCGCCTGGCCCGGCAGGGCGGGTGAACCGCCGATGATGCCGGCGGCGGCCTGGACGTTCTCGGACCGGATGGCTTCGGTGACGTCGCTGGCCGACAGGCCGCGCGCGGCGACCTTTTGCGGATCGAGCCAGACGCGCATGGCGTAATCGCCGCCGCCGAACATCTGGATCGGCGCCACGCCCTTGACGGCCTGGAGGCGGTCCTTGACGTGCAGCATGGCGTAGTTGCGCAAATAGGTCGCGTCATAGCGGCCGTTCGGCGACACCAGGTGGATGACCAGGGGCAGCGAGGTCTGGTTCTTTTGGGTGACAATACCGAGCGCGCGCACGTCCGCGGGCAGGCGCGCTTCGGCCTGGCTGACGCGGTTCTGGACCATCTGCTGGGCCAGGTCCGGATTGGTGCCCAGCTTGAAGGTGACGGTCAGCGTCATGACGCCGTCGGTCGTCGTTTGCGACGACATGTAGAGCATGTTTTCGACGCCGTTGACCGCTTCCTCGATGGGGGCGGCGACGGTTTCGGCGATGACGGCCGGGTTGGCGCCGGGATAGGTGGCGCGCACGACGACCTGTGGCGGCACGACTTCCGGATATTCCGACAGGGGCAGGACGCGGAGCGACAGCAGACCCGCGATGAGGATGAGCAGCGACAGGACGCCTGCGAAGATCGGCCGGTCGATGAAGAATTTGGAGAGGTTCATGATAGCCCTCGGTGGCTGGGCGTTGGATTGTTTTAGGCAAAGCGCCCCCTCCACCCCGCCGTTACACGGCGCGGCCCCCCTCCCCGACAAGCGGGGAGGTACAGGAATTGGTGATTTCTTTGCTCCTCCCCGCTTGTCGGGGAGGGGGACCGCACGCCGCCGAGCTCGCTCGGCTAGATGCGGTGGTGGGGAATCTTAATTTAAGCGTTGGGCGCGACGGTCAGCTTGTCCATCGGTACGGCCTGGGCGGTGACGACCGTCCCCGGACCAACCTTCTGGACGCCGTCGACGACGACGTGCTCACCAGCTTTAAGGCCGGACTTGACGACCCTCAGGTTACCAACCGGGGCACCAAGGGTGACTTCGCGATAGGACACCTTCTTGTCCTGGCCTACGACATAGACGAAGCGCTTGTCCTGGTCGGTGCCGATGGCCAGTTCCGAAACCAGAAGCGCCGGCTTGGTCACCGCCGCACCCATATGGACGCGGACGAACTGACCGGGGATCAGCTTGCCGTCGGCGTTGGAAAATACCGCGCGGGCTTTCAGTGTCCCCGAACCATTGTCGAACTGGTTGTCGATGAGCTGAAGCTTGCCTTCGATCGGCGCCTCGCCCGGCGTACCGGTTTCCAGCTTGACCGGGATCTGGTCGATCTGGCTGCGATTGGTGGCGCGCAGGTCTTCCAGCGTGCGGTTGACGATGGCCTCGTCGGCATCGAAGCTGGCATAGATCGGGCTGACCGAAACCAGGGTCGTCAGGGTCTGGGCCTGCGGACCCGAAGCGACGAGGTTGCCGACGGTGACTTCGATGCGGCCGACGCGTCCGGAGACCGGCGCCCTCACCTGCGTATAGCTGAGGTTCAGATTGGCGATTTGCAGCTCGGCGCGGGCGGCCTCCAGCTGGGCCTGGGCAGCCTTCAACTCATTATCGCGCGCTTCGACATCGGCGCGGGAAATCGCCTGGTCGTCCCACAGGCGCTGGGCGCGTTCCTGGTTGGAGCGGGCAAGCGTCAGACGCGCCTCGGCCGACGAAACGCTGGCCTTGGCCCGGTTGACTTCGGCCAGGTACGGCGCCGGGTCGATGGTCACCAGCAGGTCGCCGGTGTGAACCAATGCGCCTTCGCGGAAATGAATAGCCTTGACGGCGCCGGCGACACGCGGGCGGATTTCGACGCGCTCGACGGCCTCAAGGTGACCGGAAAAGTCCGTCCAGCTTTCAACATTCTGTTCGGAGACAGTCGCGACCGATACAGGCACGGCCTGGGAAGCCGCCTGGCTTTCGGCCTTGGGGGCAAAGGCGATGGTGGCGATCGCCCCGGCGCCGATAACGGAAACGGCGGCGAAGGCGAGCAGGGTTTGACGGCGCGCCCGATGAACGGACGCGAGGATTTCGGTGGGCAGCATGACAGTAGTCCTTCGGGGAGAAAGGGTACGCGGAACTGACGGGTCTTGCGGATGCGCCGCGAGGCCCTATTTATTGCGAACTCGCAAACAAATAATCTTCGCCTGACGTTTTGTAAACACA
>CAMLLA010000422.1 GCA_946480525.1 uncultured Asticcacaulis sp.
GTGAAGATCAGAATGGGCAGTGGGTACTTAAGGACTTTACTATTGGCGAATTGAAGCAAACGGTGGTCCTGGGAAAATGGCCGGACGACGCATGGTCGTATCGCCGCTATACCTTCTGGCAGCAATTCGGATGGTTGGTTCCGCTCGCCATAATGCTTCTGCTTGTCGTCACCGCTGTCTCTCTAAGAATCCTGACCGGTTTAGCCTATAAGCCTGCTTGACTCCGAACCTGCCGCAGCGCACAAGGCTGAAACTCTCGCGGGAGAGAGCGTGACTCGTTTCTGTCACGCCGCCGAAGGCGCAACCGCCCCGGAAACGCTCAGGCACCAAGGACCGCGCAGAGACACCAGAACGCTGGAAAGTGATGGCTTGCCATCCGCCGACGGAGCAAAGGCTGTTGCAAAACAGGCCGAAATCTCTCAGGCTAAAAGGACAGCGGGGGCAGATGATGTTCAGTCGATCTGCGAGCCCCCATGCCCGACACCCAAGATATCCTGAAATTTACGCCGCTCTATGACCGCCATGTCGCGCTGGGTGGCCGTATCGTGCCGTTTGCCGGCTACAACATGCCCGTCCAGTATGAAGGCGTGCTGGGCGAACACAAGTGGACGCGTGAAAGCTGCGGCCTGTTCGACGTCTCACATATGGGCCAGGCGCGCCTGACCGGGGTAGGGGCCGTGGCGACACTGGAAGCACTGACTCCCACCGATTTTTCTGCATTAAATCCAGGAAAGCAGAAATATTCGCTGCTGCTGGATGATAATTCCGGAATTCTCGATGACTGGATGGTGTCTCGTCCCGAAGCGGATGGCTTCTTCCTGGTCGTCAATGCCGCCTGCAAGGATCAGGACTTTGCCATTATCGCAGGAAACCTCAAGCCGGATACGAATTTCGAGGTCCTGGCCGACCGCGCGCTGCTGGCGTTGCAGGGGCCAAAAGCCAAGGATGTGATGCAGGCCTTCTGCCCGGCTGCGTGCGATCTTTACTTCATGGAATGTGGAACCTTTGAGCTGCTGGGCGAGACCGCCTTCATTTCGCGCTCGGGCTATACCGGCGAAGATGGCTTCGAAATCAGCTTCCCGGCGGCACGCGTTGGCGAGCTGTGGGACCAGCTTCTGACTCATCCGACGGTCAAGCCGATCGGTCTCGGTGCGCGCGACAGCCTGCGCATGGAAGCCGGGATGCCGCTTTACGGTCACGAGATGGATGCCAGCTACACGCTGGCCGAAGCCAATCTCGGTTTCGCCATGTCGAAGTCGCGCGTGGCGCGCGGCGACATCAAGGGCTTCGACCGCCTGAAAGACCAGTTGGACGGCAAGCTCGACCGCGTCCGCGTGGCGCTGAAGATCCTGTCCGGTCCGCCCGCCCGCGAAGGTGCCAAGATTGTCGCCAAGGATGGCGGCGTGCTGGGCGTCGTGACCTCAGGCGGCCCGTCGCCGTCGCTCGGCTACTCCATCGCCATGGGCTATGTGCCGCCGGCTGAATCGGCACTCGGCACGCAACTCGATGTCGAGGTGCGCGGCAAGCCGTACCCCGCCGAAATCGTCTCTCTGCCGTTCGTCACGAACGGCTATCACCGCAAACCCAAAGCCTGACAGGAGCGCCCCTCATGAAGTTCACCAAGGACCACGAATGGGTCGAAGTAACGGGCGACACCGCGCTCGTCGGCATCACCGCCTATGCCGCCAATGCGCTGGGTGACGTCGTTTTCGTTGAGATCCCCGAAGTCGGCAAGAGCCTGACCAAGGGCGACAGCTTCGCCGTCGTCGAAAGCGTCAAGGCGGCTTCGGACGTCTATGCGCCGGTTTCGGGCGAAGTCGTTGCCGCCAACGACGACCTGCCGAACAGCCCGGACACTGTCAATGCCGCGCCGGAAAGCGCCGGCTGGATCGCCAAGGTCAAGCTTTCGAACCCGTCCGAGCTGGACGAGCTGATGGACCGCGCCGCCTACGAAGCCTATCTGGATACCCTGTAAGGAATACCATGCGTTACCTGCCGCTGAGCGAGGCCGACCGGGCTTCGATGCTCGATACCATCGGTGTCAAATCGGTCGACGATCTGTTCGTCGATGTCCCGCAATCCGCCCGCCGCAGCGGAACGGTTGACCTGCCGACATTCGCCGGCGAACTCGAGGTCGAGGCGCAACTTAACGCCTTTGCCGCGCAGAATCTGAGCCCGGCCAAGGCACCGTTTTTCATCGGCGCCGGCGCATATCGCCACCACATCCCGGCGACCGTCGATCACATCATCCAGCGCTCGGAATTCCTGACCAGCTATACGCCGTACCAGCCGGAGATCGCGCAGGGCACGCTGCAGGTCCTGTTCGAGTTCCAGACCCAGGTGGCGCGCCTGACCGGCATGCCAGTGGCGAACGCCTCATTGTATGACGGCTCGACCGCGGCGGGCGAGGCCGTGCTGATGGCCCAGCGCATCACCAAGCGCAACAAGGCAGTCCTGTCGGGAGGCCTGCATCCGCATTACCGCGAAACGATCGAGACCCTGGCCCACGCGGTCGGCATCGAGACCGAAGCCTGCCCGATGGTGGTCGATGGTGAGGCCGAGGTGTTGGACCATATCGACGCCGGCACGGCCTGCGTCGTTGTCCAGACGCCGAACGTCTTCGGCACGGCGACTGATCTCACGAAGATCGCCGAGGCCGCCCAGGCCGCCGGTGCGCTGTTGATCGTCGTCGTCACCGAAGTCATGTCGCTGGGCCTGCTCAAGTCGCCCGGCGAAATGGGCGCCGATATCGTCGCCGTCGAAGGCCAGTCGATCGGCGTGCCGTTGTCGTTCGGCGGTCCCTATGTCGGCCTGTTCGCCGCCAAGGAAAAGTACCTGCGCAACATGCCCGGCCGCCTGTGCGGCGAGACGGTTGATGCCGATGGCGAACGCGGCTTCGTGCTGACCCTGTCGACGCGCGAACAGCATATCCGCCGCGACAAGGCGACGTCGAACATCTGTACCAATTCCGGCCTGTGCGCGCTGGCCTTCTCGATCCATATGAGCCTGCTGGGCCAGGAAGGCCTGAAGCGTGTCGCCAAGATCAACTATGCCAAGGCGCATGCCCTGAAGGACCAGTTGGCGTCCATCGGCGACGTCGAAGTCGTTACGCCACGCTTCTTCAACGAATTCACGGTGAAGCTGCCGAAGCCCGCCGCCGAAGTCGTCGAAGCCCTGGCCGCCAAGGGGATCCTGGCCGGTGTGCCGGTATCGCGTCTCGACGCCGATCGTGCGCTTGCCAACCATCTGATTATTGCCGCCACAGAAACAGTGACGGACGCGGATATCTCGGCGCTTGTTGCCGGCCTGAAGGAGGTGCTGTGATGCTGAACACGCCGAAAATGAATACCGTCGGCCGCCCATCTGCGCCGGATTTTGAGGTCGAAAACACCTCGTTC
>CAMLLA010000423.1 GCA_946480525.1 uncultured Asticcacaulis sp.
CCCGCTGCCTGCTCCGCGTCTTTTTCGCGCGCGAAGCGCAGGCCGGCCCCAGCCCTTAACTGGGCGAGGGCGGCATGGCCGTCGGAAGCGACAGGATAGAGCGGCAGGGTCATGCGTACCGATGTTCATGATTTGATCCGGCGGCATCCTAAACCTGTGATTCGCTGCGCGCAATCGGGGTTTTCTTTTTTCCAGCCTTGCCTGCCAAGTTGATTTATAGTGAAGGATCAAGTTGATTCGGACGAGTACTGGCGGACGCTTATGGCCATGGAGTCAATAGCCTATACGGCGGCAGCAGGAGCCATGGCGCTTGCGCTCTCCACCACCTACCTTGCGTGGCGGTTGCGCAAGCGCACGTCGGTGGCGCGTGAGGCCTTGCGCGCCGATCTGGCCATGCGTGACGTCACCTTGAGCGAACTCGACGCCGCCACATCTGCCTTCGATGAAGCCTTTCTCGCTGTCGAAGGCGACGCCGTCCGTCTTGTCTGGGGTGAGGACACCCTGAAACAATGCGCCGAAGCCCTGGGCCTCAAGGGCATCAACGAAAGCGAATTCGCGCCGCGCGTCGTCGAGGCCCTGGGGGAAACCTCGCCTGACGCAGCGCAAGGGTTGAAGAACCTGATCGCCGAGGGCCGGTCCTGCCGCTTCGAAGTCTTTGCTGAAGGCGCCAGCACCTTCGTCGGCGCCCCGGCCGGCGTCACCCTGGTGGTCGAGGGCAAATCGTCCGGCGCCACGGCATGGATCCGCCTGGCGATTGCCGGCGCAAAGGCCTCGCTGTCGTCGGGTCCGTTCGCCAAGATGGCGGAGCATCTGCCGGCGCCATGCTGGATCTGCGCCAGCGATGGCCGGATCGTCTGGGCCAACGCCGCCTTCCTGAAGGCGACCGAAACGGCGACGCTCGAAGACGCGCTGAAGACCAATGCCACGCTCGATCGCAGCGCAGATGCGCTGGTTGAGGAAGCCGTCGCCGGTCACGCCCGCCGGGAAGGCTTCCGCTGGATCACGGTCAACGGCCAGCGCCGGTCGTTCCACATTATCGCCGAGCCGCTGAACGACGCCTATACCTGCGCCTACGCCATCGACGTCACCGAGGCCGAGGAAAGCCGCGAAGCGCTCAAGCGTCATGCCAAGGCGCACGATGAGACCCTGGACGCGCTGGAAGACGCTGTCGCCATCTTTGGTCCCGAGAAGCAGCTGACGTTTCACAACCGTGCCTTTGAAAAGCTGTGGGAACTGGAACCGGCCTGGCTGGCGGAGCGCCCGACCCATGGTGAATGGCTCGACCGCCTGCGCCAGAAGCGCCGCCTGCCCGAAACCTCGGATTACAGCGCCTTCAAGATCCGCGAGCTGGAATTCTACGGCCTGACCCAGACGGCGGCGGATGAAATGTGGACCCTGCCGGACGGCCGCTCGATGCGCGTCGTGCGTCAGCCCCATCCGCTGGGCGGCCTGCTGCTTCTGTTCAGCGACAAGACCGGTGAGCTGAAGCTCAAGGCGCAGTTCAATTCCCTGATCCAGGTCCAGAAGTCGACGCTCGACCAGCTGAACGACGCTGTCATCGTGTTTGGCAGCGACGGCCGCCTGCGCCTGCGCAACCAGTCGTTCGACAAGTTCTGGGAGTTGGGCAGCGACGACATCAATCCGGTCATGGATTTCGGCCAGGTGGCCGAACTGTGCCTGCCGCTGGTCCACGACCGCAGCTTCTGGTCGGAGCTGAAGGCGCGGGTCACCGACACCGATCCGTTGGCGCGCGCCCCGCAACTGGGCGAGATCCGCATTTCCGATGGCCGGCTGGCGCAGTGGCGCACCCAGCCGCTGCCCGACGGTGCGACGCTTGTGGCCTTCTCGGACATTACGGCGACGCGCCAGCTCGAAAAGGCCATCGACGCGCGCGATGAGGCGCTGAACGAGTCGGTCCGCCTGAAGCGCGATTTCGTCGCCAATGTTTCGTACGAACTGCGCACGCCGCTGACGACGATCGTTGGCTATGCCGACCTGCTGCACGCTCAGAACAAGGGCCAGGACCCCAAGCAGAAGGCCTTTCTCGAATCGATCCAGTCGGCCGCTCAGGAGCTGGCGCGTTCGATCGACGACGTGCTCGACATGGCCCAGATCGATGCCGGTGAAATGTCGGTTGCGCCTGCCGACGTCCGCCTGCTCGATATCGTCGTCGAATCCGGTACGCGCCAGGCTGAGATGTTCAAGGCGCGCGGTGTAAAGTTCGATTACCAGGGCGTTCTGGAATCGGGAATCGTCCACGTCGACGCGCGCCGGCTGGGCCAATGCCTCGATCACCTGCTCGGCAACGCCATCCGCAACGCGACATCCGGCGGTACGGTTCACCTCAAGGCCGACAAGCAGGGCGACATTCTCGAACTCGAAGTCGCCTATACCGGCCGCGGCATTCCATATCACGTCCAGGCGCATATTTTCGACCGCTATGTCGGCCGTGAGCGCGGCGGTCCGGGGCTGGGTCTGGCGCTGGTCAAGGCGCTGGTCGAACTGCACCACGGCTGGATCACGCTTGAATCGGAGCCGACCGAAGGCGCCAGCTTCAAAATTCACCTGCCCAATCAAAGCCGCGCCGGCCAGGGCCTGCCTGAACCTGTCGCGACGCCCGAGCCGCTGACCATTGTCGACACGCTGGAAGACGGCGGCGACGTCGAGGATGTGGCCTGATTAACCGGTTAATCGCCGTCAGGCGGCGTGGAATACCGCACGCATCAGGTCCGAAGTGCTGATGATGCCGACCAGCTTGCGGTCGTCATCCATGACCAGGACGTGGCGGCGGTCACCCTTGGAAAACAACGGCATCAGCCCTTCCAGAGAATCGTCCGTGCGGGCGGTGACATAGTCTTCGCTCATGATCTGAACCGCGACTTCCGGCATTTCCGAATGCGCCGTGCCCTTGTGCGCCAGCAGGTTCTTCAGTCCGCCGTGCTTTTCGGCTTCGGCTTCGAACATGCCGGGCGTGATTATGCCGTGGATGCGGTGCTTGCGGTCGATAACGGGCACGGCCTTGATGTCATGGGCCTGGAACAGGGCCCAGATGTCCTTGAGATGCGTGCCGAAGTGGGCGGTATGAACAGGTGAGGTCATGACGTCGGAGCAGGTCCGGTTGCCGGCCATGCGCTGCCAGGCGCGGACCTCGGTGCGCTCGATGATGCGGCTGAGCGTATCCGGGGCGATGACCTGGGTTTCGTTTTCTTCGGCCAGGGCATGGGCCAGGTCGGCTTCACTGATGCGCATCAGGCCGGAGGGCGTCGCCGGCGGCGCATTGGCCATGATGTGCGGATAGGCCTTCTTCGTCAGGGTGTTGTACGCCACGCCGACGGCCACCAGCAGCAGTGAGTTGGCGCAGGCGGGGACCAG
>CAMLLA010000424.1 GCA_946480525.1 uncultured Asticcacaulis sp.
CGATGATCAGGACGCGGTCACCCGCCTGGGCCTTGGCTAAAATCTTGTCAAGCTGGTTCAGGGTGGACGCGTTGTTGATGCCCTCCCCGCTCTTAGTGCCATTGCCGTTCGGGGAAATATAGAAATCAACCACTACGCTTACTCCACGCTACTCTTGAATTACGGCGCACAAAATGCGGTAATTCAATTACTACACTACACTATTGGATTTCTATCCAATGCGGCCCCTAGATATGATCAGAATATCCGCGTTACGTTACGCAAACATTAAACGGGCATAATAATTTTAAACAATGGTTTACTTGTAATTTACCACATCACTTATGGGTTTTTTATTTTTTAGACACAAGCGCGACAGCCGGCCTTATCTGCTTCGTCTAGTATAAGGCAATTACGTCACCAATAAGTCAGCCGACAAACCCTGCGGCGCGACGAATGCGGTCATTAATCGCCTCGCCTATGCCGCCTTCGGGAATAGGCGCGATTTCAATGACGGGTGGTTTCAGGCGGTCGGCCTCGCGCAGCGCCCGAAACAGGTTGGCGGCGGCTTCGGCGGCGTTGCGGCCGGCGCTCAACTGGATTACAGGGCCATCATGTGTGACCGCGCCGAACGCCAGGTAGGCTGCTCCCCTTGACGGCGTTTCAACATTGATCCGGACCGGCGCGTCCGGTGCATAGTGCAGACTCAGGCGGCCCGGCGAACGGTGTCCCTCGGCCGTGTCGGACGCCAGCGCACCGATGACAGCCTCGATATCGGAGCGCGTCACCGCCCCCGCCCGTAAGTACCGGGCGTCTCCGAGCAGGCTGACAACGGTTGATTCCACCCCGACCCTGCACGGACCGCCATCAGGCGACGCTGAAACAAACGCGCCTGTTTCGTCCATGGCGTCGGCAACAGTTGTGGGGCTTGGCCGGCCGGACCTGTTGGCCGAAGGCGCCACCACGCCGAAATCGACACCGCGCAAAATCTCCAGAGCCACGGGGTGGTCAGGCATGCGCAGCGCCACACTCTCAAGGCCGGCGCGGGCCAGTTCGCACGCCGCCTCACCATCGCGCACCGGCACGACCAGCGTCAATGGCCCGGGCCAGAACCTTGCTGCCAGGGCTTCAGCGCGATCGTCGAACACGCCGATCGTTCGCGCCAGATCAACATTGCCGATATGGACGATCAGCGGATTGAAGCGCGGCCGCCCCTTGGCTTCGAAAACCTTGACCACCGCAGCAGGATTGTCCGCCCGCGCGCCGAGACCATAGACGGTCTCGGTCGGCAGGTGGATCAGGTCGCCGTTCTTCAACGCCTGGATGGCGGCAGACGCATTCACTTAGATTTGGCTTTCAAGCTGATATCGACCTTGATCTTGCCCGGAATTTCGTCGGTAGACGTCCATTCGCCGGAGCCGACACCGTGGGCGATACGGTCCACGTTCGTGGAGCCTTTCATCTGCGCCGTGCCGTCCTTGATGGTCAGGGTGAACGGCAGGTCGACCGGCTTGGTCACGCCATGCAGGGTCAGGCGGCCATGCGCGACATACTTGTCCGTGCCGGTCTTTTCGAACTTGCGCGCGTCGAACACGGCCCTGGCGAAGTTGGCGGTGTCAAAGAAGGAGGCGCCCTTCAGGCTGTCGGCATAGTCATTATTGCTGGCGGTGACGGCGGCCAGATCGATGGTCACCTTGACCCGCGACGCACGCAACTGTTCCGGATCGAAGGCGATATCGGCCGTGTACGACGGGAACGCGCCCGTAACGGCCTCGCCCTGGAAGACCGTCGAGAAGCCGATCTTCGTGGCGGACTTGTCGACCTTCCATTGCGCCACCGGCACAGCGGACGCTTCGGAAACGGAGGCGGATGCCGACACCGAGGCCTCGGCCACCGGATCGCCAGTTTCCGCCTCCACCGACGTGACCGCTTCCGCCGGCGCTTGTGGCTGGGCGGCGGCTTTCGGCTTGCCGTTATAGACGCCGTAGCCAATGCCGGCCGCCAGCAGGATCACGCCCAGCGGTACGATCCAGCGCCAGTTGACGATCGGCCGCGACTTCAGGCCAGGCACCACGTGCTCCAGCAGATTGTCCTTGTCGATCAGTTGGTGCTTCAGCGCCGCCGCGACGTGCAGCGGAATCATGCCGTAGATCAAAAGCTTGGCGATCAGGTCGTGGATGGTCTCAAACGTTTCATGGATCGCCTTGGCGTTCGGCGCATTGTCCTGCGGCACCGGCAGGTGGAACCATTCCATGAAGAAGAAGGGGATGGGCCGTGAGCTGGTCGAGACCATCAGCCAGCCGGTCAGCGGCATGCCGATCATGACGACGTAAAAGCCCAGATGCAGCGCCTTGGCGGCCAGGGCCTGCCAGCGTGGCATAGGCGGTTCGGGCGGCGCCTTATAGGCCAGGCGGACGGCGATACGCGCGAAGGTCAGCAGCAGGATCGAGATGCCGATCGACTTGTGCAGATTGATGATCGAGCGGAACCACGGCGTTTCGGGGTCAATCCGCCACCCGAGGAAGACATTGAGCAGGATCAGGAAGGCGATCAGCCAGTGAAGCCAGCGGCTGTAGCGATGATAGGACGTGGTTTCCATAAAGCCCTCTCCGACTTCGGGTACTTACTACGCTCTTTGGGCACATACACCGGTTTTCCGGTCTTCGTCATGTGGCATTCAATATGTAACCGATACTATTTCATATCAAGAGGCAATAGGATTTTGCCACATGCAAAAAGTTGACGTTCACGTAAAATCAACTTGCCTGCCCCAAGGTCAACGAAGATAGTTGTAAAGAAAACCCAGGGACCGCCCGCTATGACCTATCGCCCTTCCGTCAAGGACATCGCCTTCTGCCTCGATCATGTGTTCGGCATGGATCGCCATTACGGCAGCGCGGCCTTTCCGGAGTTCGACGCCGACTTGCGCGATGCTGTGCTGGAAGCGGCCGGGCAACTGGCGGGTGACGTACTGGCGCCGCTGAACCGCGTGGGCGATCTTAACCCGTCGAAGCTGGACGGCGACCGCGTGGTCGTGGCGCCCGGCTTCCTCGATGCCATCAAGGCCTATGCCGAAGGCGGCTGGTATGGCGTCGCCGCCGATCCGGCCTATGGTGGCCAAGGCCTGCCCAAGATGCTCGAGCAGGCGTGTTTCGACATGTTCCACGGCGCCAACATGGCCTTTACCCTTTTGCCGACGCTCAGCCAGGGCGCCATCGAGGCCATTCACGCCCACGGCACGCAGGCGCAAAAGGACCTGTTCCTGCCGAAGCTGATCGCCGGCCAGTGGTCGGGAACCATGAACCTGACTGAGCCTCAGGCGGGCTCAGACCTGGCGGCGTTGACAACAAGGGCCGAGCCGAATGGCGACGGCACCTATCGCATCACC
>CAMLLA010000425.1 GCA_946480525.1 uncultured Asticcacaulis sp.
GCGGCCAGACCTTCTTCGACTTCCTGCCGGGCGCCTGGAGCGGTCTGGGTGTGCAGGCGAACGTCACCTATATCGACGCCTACAACCGCTTGCCGGCTGTTCTGACCGGAGGCACAACCCAGCCGCCGTTCGTCAAGATCCCTGGCGTGTCCAACTGGAGCTACAACTTCGCGCTCTTCTACGAGAAGGACAAGATCTCGACGCGCCTGTCGCTCAACGGCCGGTCACGCTGGATCAACTGGTACGACGACTCACGACGGACCGGGGCCTTCACCGGCGAAGGTACCGAGTCGGTGCAACGCCTCGACTACTCGCTGAACTATTCGCCGAACGACAAGGTTACGATCAACTTCGACGTTTCGAATATTCTGGCCGAACCCTTCCATAATTTCCGGGAGTTCCAGCCCGGCAAGCAGTTCACGCGCGATATCCGCGACGAAGGCCGCTATTACGGCTTGTCGCTGCGGTTCAAGTACAACTGATCCTGGCGGAGGCTTGGTCTCCGTCCTTGTCAACGATATGCGGGGAGCGCCAGATTGGCGCTCCCCGTTTCTTTTAACGGAACACGGGAACGGTTCCGGACGCGGTGCGTCTGTCGCCGGTCTTTTTCAACTGGCGCCCCAACTCGGCGATCCGTTGCTCGCCGGCCGCCAGCGCATTGGCCGATGTGTGGACGGAGTAGTTGCCAAGGTGCAGCGGATAGGGGTGCGGCACGGCTGAGCCCAGGACGAAAACGGCGTCCTTGTCGGCCGCGGCTGTAAGCACGACCGGCGTTTCACCGGGCTCGAAAATGGCCATTTCGCCCGCATCGATTGCGCCGCCGACGTCCAGCCTGCCCTTGGCAAGCGCCAGCCAGCCGACCGAGTGTCCGGCAGGTGGACGATAGGTCCAGCTTTCACCGGCGGGCAGGGTGACCAGCAGGTAGTTGATACCGTCAGGCGCTGGAACGGGGCTTGGTACACCTTGATATTCGCCGATGATAACGGTGGCCGGACCGGTCCGTTTCATCTCTGTGGCCTCAATGTAGCGGCTCACCGGCGGTCCGTTTTCAAGCTCGGCCGGCAGGGCGATCCACAGCTGGAACCCCTGGAGACGCTCTACGTCACCCGGTGACATCTCCTTGCCGTGCCATACGCCGCCACCCGCGCGCATCCATTCGACACCGCCGTAAGCCAGAATGCCTGTGCCGGCGTCCGGATCGTCGTAGCGCATGTGGCCTTCGGTGAAGACCGTGATCGTCGCTATGCCCGAATGCGGGTGGATCGGCATGCCGCCGCCCGCCTTCATCGCCTGGATCCCGGTCCGGTCCGCACCGAAGATATCGAGAAACACGAAAGGCTTCACGATCTGACCGAGGTCGGACGGACTCATCAGCCGTGTAATGAAGCCATGGCCTGCGCCGCGCGTGCGCCGGACGATGGAGCGGGGCTTGCCGCGATTGTCACTGAGAGAGGTCATGGTTTGCTCCTGTTTTAGCGCTGGCGAGGAGGAGTCAGGCGGCGAGTCTCAGGATGTCGCTCATGGCGTCCGCCATCGCCGTCTTGCGCAGTTCCGGACTAACGGCGATGCCTTCGGCGCGGATAATGTCGACATGGGTGATGCCCATGAAACCGAACACGCCACGAAGATAGTTTTCCTGGTTGTCGAGGACTGCCGCCGGGTGGCCTTCGGTGTAGAAGCCGCCGCGCGACGACGCGATGATGACGTGCTTGCCCGGCGCAAGTCCTTCCACTCCGGCCGCCGTGTAGCGGAAGGTCTTGCCCGCTACCAGGATGCGGTCGATCCAGGCCTTGAGCTGCGAAGGCACGGTGAAATTGTACATCGGGGCGCCGACGACAATAATGTCCGCGGCCAGGAAGTCATCGAGCGCCCTGGCGTTTCGCGTCGCGTCTTCGCCGGCAGCTGCGTCCTGAGGCGCACGTCCCTGGAAGGCCATGAGATCGGCTGCTCCCAGATGGGCAAAGGGTTCCGCCGCAAGGTCGTAGTCGACGACCGTCGCGCCGGGGTTGGTGTCCGCAAGCTGGCGGAGGATCGCCGCGGTCAGTTCGCGGCTCGCCGACTGCGAACCTAAAATGCTCGAATTGATGCTCAGGATATTCATCTGCTGCTCCATTGGGTTGCGCTGGCCTCGAGAAGAAACTAGTGTTTCAATTATTGTGTCGATAGCCGCGAAAACTGCGCTTCAGAGTTGCTGGTAATGGAACGCTATGGAGCTCGAAGACTTGAGAACGTTCGTGGAGGTGGCGGATACCGGCGGCGTCGCATCAGCCGCCCGTCGCCTTGGCCTGTCGAAGTCGATCGTCAGCCGGCATGTGTCGCGCCTCGAAGACGCGCTCGGCACGCAGCTGCTGGCGCGCACCGCCCGGGGATCCACACTTACTGAGGCCGGCGCGACCTTTCGGGAACACGCCCTGCGAATCGTCGCCGAGATCGAGACGGCGTGTGAAACCCTGTCGCCCGAAGGCGAGGTGCGCGGGCTGCTTCGCGTCGCCGCTCCATTGTCGTTCGGCATAACCAAGCTGCCGCCGGTCTTTGCCGAACTGGCTAAGCGTCATCCGCTGCTTCATCTCGACACGGCCTATAGCGACCGCTTCGTGGACATTGTCGGCGAAGGTTTCGATTGCGCGATCAGACTGGGCGCCTTGCCCGTTTCAAGCCTCGTGGCGAAACGGATATTTACCTTTCAGGCCCGAATGGTCGCCAGCCCGGGCTACCTGGCCGCGCGTGGCGTTCCGAAGACCATGGATGACCTTGCGGACCATGAAATCGTGGCCAGGAAGGGCGAGGTCTGGCCGCTCAGGGACGGCGAGAAAAGCGTGAGCTTTCGCCCCCACGGACGCTTTACCGTCGATAACGGCGAAGCGGTGCTTGCGGCGGTGCTCGCCGGTGTTGGCGTGGCCGGCCTGCCCGACTTCCTCGTCGACGACCACATTGCCGCGGGCAGGCTGGTGCCGGTGATGGCGGACTATGTAATAGCCGACCTTGGCATGTACGTCGTTCGCCCGCCCGGCAGCTTTCCTGTTCGCAAGGTGCGCGCACTCATCGACATACTGACGGAATATTTCGGCCGGACATCATCCGGAAAGCCGGCGATCGCGGAAGGACGCTAGCCCGAACGGATCAGGGCGATGGAATCCATATCCTGATTATTATCTGTTATTCTCGAAAGCGTTCACCGCGTGCTATCCGGTGTTCAAATAAGACGTTTCGGTAGAGCATTTCCCGGGGAAGTGGACACCGGTTCGCCGCTAGGAAATGCTACAAAACAACAACTTAGAGTGTTGACCCGGTTCATCTTAACCGGGCAACGCTCTAGTCCTGCCGGGGGAAACAAATGATCAAATTCAGCCTTCTTGCTG
>CAMLLA010000426.1 GCA_946480525.1 uncultured Asticcacaulis sp.
GTGCCGGGATGCCTGGCTTCGTCGCTCGTGCCTTCGTGGACGGACGGCGTATAGCGCATGATCTGGCCGAAACCATGGGGACCGCCGGCGGTACAGGCAAAAAACAACTCGCCATTCCCCCAATGGATGCCTTCGCCGCGTACAAAACGCGCCGCGCCGCGCTCAAAACCCTCATCGCGCAAGGTGTCACCGGGGCTTTCGACGTCCTTCAAATCGATCCAGGATGCCGCAAACCGGTCACCCATTTTCCACAGCGTGCTGGTTTGATTGCCCGTTTCAGCTTTGGGGGCGTCGCGGATGACCAGGGCCTGAAGCTTGCCGCCATGGCGGAGTTCACCCTTGCGGGCCGGGATAAAGCGGTAAAACAGGCTGTTGGGACGGTCTTCGGTCAGATAGACGATGCCGGTGCGCGGATCGACGCAGACGGCTTCGTGGTCGAAGCGGCCCATGGCCTTCAGAGGCACCGGATCGACCAGACCCTTGTGGGCCGATGGCACTTCGAAAACCCAGCCATGGTCCTTTTTGACGCCGTCGCCGGTGCCTATGGTGGTTTCTTCGCAGGTCAGCCACGAACCCCAGGGCGTCAGGCCGCCGGCGCAGTTGGTCGAGGTGCCCGTCAGCGACAGATGATGGCTTTCCAGCTTTTGCGCCCTGGTGTTGTAGATCAGGGTCGAGGTGCCGCCGCCTAGCGGGAAGTCGTCGTCGGCCGTAAAGTCATAGACCTTGCTGCGGTCCAGCTTGGCCATGTTTTGGCCCTGGCCGCCGACCGGGAATTGGTTGCGCGTCTTGTGGTTCAGTTCGTGGTTGCGGACCAGGATGACCTTGTCGGGATCGGAGTGCGCGAACGCCGCCATGCCGTCGTGTTTGCCGGGGACCAGCAGCCCGTCATCCATGGTTTCGCCCATGCGCGAGAAGATGCGGTAGCTGAAGCCTTCAGGAAGTTCGATCAATCCGTTCGGATCGGCCTTCAGCCGGCCATAGCCTTCGATCTCATTACGGTAGCCGGGATCGGTCTTTGGGTCGGCGGGGCGCACGGCGGCGCGGGCGCTGAGACCGAGGAAGGCGACGGAGGTGGCGGCCGAACCGGCCAGGAAGAGGCGACGCGATAAAGACATGGGAGACCTGATGGTTGTGTCGGGTGAAACGGTTAGACCAAAGCGCATCCGTCGCATAGAGTGCGCCCGTCAAACTTTTATGACGAAAATCGACGGTAATTTAATACCTTTGCCATTTTCTCCAATAAAATCATACTGATCTTGCCCGTTTTGTACAAAATAATGCGTTGACAGTGTGGGTGGGCTCCTGTAAACGACGCGCCTCTTCGCCGCGCAGAGTTACATTTGCGCGACAATCCAAGGAATTTCTCATGTTGACGTCCACAACCGCGGCCCTCAAGCCCGCCGATGTCGAGAAGAAGTGGATCGTGATCGACGCTCAGGATGCCGTGCTCGGCCGTCTGGCGGCCTTCATCGCCATGCGTCTTCGCGGCAAGCATCTGCCGACCTACACTCCGAACGTCGATTCCGGTGACTATGTCATCGTGATCAACGCCGAGAAGGTGCACCTGACCGGCAAGAAGCATAACGAAATCTTCTATTGGCACACCGGCCACCCCGGCGGCGTCAAGCAGCGCACGCTTGGCCAGCTGCTGGACGGCAAGTATCCCGAGCGCGTGCTGACCAAGGCGGTCGAGCGCATGCTGCCCAAGGAATCGCCGCTGGCCCGCGCCCAGATGACGCACCTGCGCATCTACGCCGGCGAAGCCCATCCCCACGAAGCTCAACAGCCGGAAGTCATCGACTTCAAGGCCCTGAGCCGCAAGAACGTCCGGAGCGTCTAAGAATGGCCGAAGTTGAAGAGCAAACCACCGGTCAGGGCCTTGAAGCGCTCGCGTCGCTGTCGTCCAACCCGGTCGAAGCCAAGATCGAACGCGTCCAGATCCTTGACAAGTACGGTCGCGCCTATGCCACCGGCAAGCGCAAGAACGCCGTCGCCCGCGTCTGGATCAAGCCGGGTTCCGGCAAGTGGATCATCAACGACCGCGAGCAGGAAGTTTACTTTGCCCGCCCGGTTCTGCGCATGATGATCGCTCAGCCGCTTAACCTGACCGACCGTGCGTCGCAGTTCGACGTCATCGTTTCGGTCCACGGTTCGGGTCTGTCGGGTCAGGCCGGCGCCATCCGTCACGGCCTGTCGAAGGCGCTGACCTATTATGAGCCCGGCCTGCGCCCGGCCCTGAAGGCTGCTGGCTTCCTGACCCGCGACTCGCGCGTCGTCGAGCGTAAGAAGTACGGCCGCGCCAAGGCTCGCCGTTCGTTCCAGTTCTCGAAGCGTTAATCGCACGAGCGACAAACTCATGCAGAAAGCGCTTCGGGCAACCGGAGCGCTTTTTGTTTTGCTTGTTTATTCCCGCGCAAGCGCTTAACCCGGCGCGAAGTTAGGGTTTCGGAGATTCACATGACGAAGAAGGTATTCATCGACGGCGAAGTCGGCACAACGGGTCTGCAAATCCGTGAGCGTCTTCAGGATCGCTCCGACATCCAGTTGATCCGCCTGAGCGAGGACAAGCGCAAGGATGCGGCCGCCCGTAAGGAAGCGCTGAACGCTGCCGACGCCGTCATCCTGTGTCTGCCGGACGACGCCGCACGCGAAGCCGTGTCTTTGATCGAAAACCCCGAAGTCTGCGTTATCGACGCCTCGACCGCGCACCGTGTCGAAGACGGCTGGACCTTTGGCTTCCCGGAAATGACCGAAGGCCATCGCGAGATCATTGCGGCATCCAAGCGCATCAGTAATCCCGGTTGTCATTCTACCGGTTTTATCGCCCTAGTCCGTCCGCTGGCAGAACTCGGCATCATTCCACCGTTCTTCCCGATTACGGCAACCTCGCTGACCGGCTATACCGGCGGCGGCAAATCCATGATTGCCGAATTCGAAGGCGGGCAGGGGCGGGAACGCATCTACGCCACCGGCCTGACGCACAAGCACCTGCCGGAAATGCAGCTCTATTCCGGCCTGGAAAACCCGCCGATCTTCTCGCCGACCGTAGCCAGGTTCGCGCAAGGCCTGATCGTCGAGGTGCCGCTGCATCTGTGGGCGCTGCCGGATGAGCCGGATCTGGCCGGCATCCACAGTATCCTGACGGCGCACTATGCCGGCGAGCGCTTTATCCGTGTCGCCTCGCTTGAGGAAAGCCAGGCCGCCAAGGCGGTTGACGCCGATGCCTTGGCCAACACCAATCAATTGGTAATCCACGTCTTTGGCGATGACGACACGCAGACTGCCAACCTCGTCGCTGTCTTCGACAATCTCGGCAAGGACGCATCGGGCGCGGCTGTGCAAAATCTCAATCT
>CAMLLA010000427.1 GCA_946480525.1 uncultured Asticcacaulis sp.
CTCAATTTCCAGAACCATATTGTCTTCATGGACCTGCCGCGTCCGTCGCCCCTGTCGCTGCCGGTCATTCTGGACGTGCGCACCGAACGTCTGCCGGGCGGCGGCATGGAAGCGCTGCTGGCATTGGAAGGGGTCGAGGCCACCGCTGACCGCATGATCGAGGAGGTCGAACATGGCCTCATGGTGTGACATCGTCTTTGCCGGCCATGAGATGGTGCTCGATGCCGGGCTGGCGCTCTACTGGCCGGCACAGGATGCGCTCGTCGTCTCCGACCTGCATTTGGAAAAGTCGACATACCTTGCGCAATTCGGCTCGGCCGTCGCGCCCTACGACACCCACGACACCCTGCTGCGGCTTCAGGCACTGGTGTCGCGCTATCGCCCAAGGACGCTGATCCTGCTGGGTGACAGTTTTCACGACCGTGAGGCGTGGCACCGGCTGGAGGATGGCGCGCGATCGCGCCTTCTCGACATCTGCGGCTCGGTCGAGGCGTGTCATCTGGTCGAAGGCAATCACGATGTCGGGCTTATCAAGGATGGTGCGCTCACCTTCTGCGACGACGTAACAATCGAAGGTGTGACCTTCCGCCACGAACCCGAAGGCCCTGGTCCGCAGGTCATCGGCCATTTCCATCCCAAGCTGGCCACCCACCTCCGTGGCCATCGCGTTTCGGGCAAGTGCTTTGCCGTCAATCGCGATATGCTGATCATGCCGGCCTTCGGAAGCTTTACCGGCGGGCTTGACCTGTCGCACGAGGCATTTACGGCGCTGTCCGGCAATGACCCGTTTCAACCCTATCTTGTCGTCGGCAATACGGTCGCCGCCCGGCCGATAACCGTGCGATCCGCATAACGGACTTATCTCAAAGCCGGACAATGCCGATATCGATTTTACCGCAGGCGACACATTCTCAGGCCGTTATCAAGCCGGGGTCTGCCATGTTCGCTGGGAAAAATCCGTTCCGTGTCACTGAACTTCTCGTCGGCATGGTCCTCCTGTGCGGCCTGGCGGCGTTGCGCCATCACCACGCCGACGCGGACGAGGCGATAATGCAGCCGCGCCGCCCGCTGACGCCGAAGTCCCTGATCGGCATCGTCAAACAGACCTGGCAGGAATGGAACGATGACGAGGCGCCGCGCTTAGGCGCAGCGCTCGCCTTCTACAGCGTCCTGTCGATCGGGCCGTTGTTGCTGGTTTCGATCTGGGGGGCCGGACTGATCTTCGGCGAGGACAATGCCAGCCGCTACATCCTCGATGAAATGCGGGGCCTGCTGGGTACCGATGGCGCCAGGGCGATCGAAGACATCCTGCTTCACACCCATAACGAAGCAACGGGTCTGCTTACGGCGATCATCGGCCTGGGGACACTTATCTTTTCCGCCACCGGCTTCTTCGACCAGTTGCAGAGCACGCTCAATCTGATCTGGAATGTTCCAAGGCAGAAGACCGACCTCAAGGACTACATCTTCAAGCGCCTTCTGTCCTTCAGCATGGTTGTCGGCATCGGCCTGCTGCTGTTGTTCTCGCTGATCGTCTCCGCGGCACTGACCGCCCTGACCAATATGCTGGGTGACGCGACGCCGGCCATCCTGCTGCAAGGCGTCAACCTCATCCTGTCGTTCGCGATCACCACTCTCTTGTTCGCCGTCGCGTTCAACATCCTGCCCGACATCCATATCAAGTGGCGGGACGTCTGGGTTGGCGCGGCGCTGACGGCCCTGCGGGTCTCAATCGGCAAGTTCCTGATCGGGCTTTATCTCGGCCACAGCAATATCGGCACCTCCTATGGCACGGCCGGATCGATGATCATACTGCTGGTCTGGATCTATTATTCGGCCCAGATCATCTTCTTCGGCGCCGAATTTACCCAGGTCTATACGCGTTACCGCAATCCGGGCTGGCAACCGGTCTCAGACATCGGCAACGGTCGCAGCGACGTCAAGCCCGCCAGCCGTAGGCTTTTCGCCTGACATTGCCTCAAAGTGCGCGGCACGTTCGGTGGCGCGCTCCTCCGCCCGGTCCCGCGCAGCTTCGACCAGCGCCTTGAAGAGGTCGCGGAAGGCTTTTCGATAAATCATCAGTTCGGGGTGAAACTGCACACCGATCCAAAAGCGCCGCATCGGATCCTCGATCGCCTGGACAATGCCATTGGGTTCTCGGGCAACGACGCGTAAGCCGGCGCCGACCCGTTCAATAGCCTGCTTGTGGATGGCGTTGACGCACACCCGGCCCGCGCCGATGATGCCGGAAAGAAGCGAGCCCCTGCGCACCTCGATGGGTTTACGCAGGAACAGGGGATCGATCAGGCCGTCCGACGCGACCACCTTGTCGTAGCTGGTCAGGTCGTTATGCAGGGTTCCCCCGGCAAAGACATTGAGCATCTGCGCGCCGCGACACACCCCAAGCGCTGGCAGGTCGTGACGGCGCGCGGTCGCCGCCCACGATGCTTCCATGTCGCCGCGCGCCAGGTCATAGCGATAGCCGGGTTTCGGCGTGCCTTCGTAATGCTTGGGATAGACGTCGGACCCGCCGCCAAAGATCAGCCCGTCGATCGTCTGTGGATCACGCGGCGCCTTGGCCGTGACCTTGACGGGATAGCCTCCGGCCAGCCAGACCGCCAGCTTCATCGCCCACCATGCCCACAGGTCGCCGCGCACCGGCTTGGTAATGCCGATCACCGGACGTTTGCGCTGCGGCTTCACCGGCGCCGGGTCGACCGGAGCCTCGTCGGGCTTGTAGGTGATCTCCGGCGGCAGCTTGCGGTGGCGGACCAGGTGGCTGAGGATAAACAGCGCGCCCAGGCCAACCAGCGGATCCTTGTCGCTGAGTTCGGACGGCGCGTCGCGGTTGCGCGCCACGGCCTGCGACATGGCGTCCAGGACATCTTTCGCGGATGCCGTGGCGCCCAGGGCGGAAACCGCCGCTTCCATCGCCCGCACCACCTTGCCCGTAGCGAGATTTTCCCGCGCCCGTCGCCAGGCGTCGGCCGCAGCATTGAGGTGGGGATCGGAAGCGGCGACGTCTTCGAGCGTCGCCAGGAGCCAGACCGCCGGCGTCTTGGTCACCACGCCGATCTGCGGCTCAGGTTCCTCGAAGTGCTTGCCGATGGTCTGGAGATACAGCAGCCACGGAAAGTCGACGCCGGTTTCGATGGAATGGAAGATACCGGCCCAGAAGCGAGCATTGACCTCGATGACCTGAGGCACGTGATCCGCCTCACCGTCCCAGCGGAAGTCGATTTCGCACACGCCGTTCCATTTTGTCTCAAGCATCAGCCGCGCGACGGCATCGCGGAAGGGCTCGGCATCGACCGACTCCTGCTCCTGCTGACCGACGCCCCGAGCCTCCGC
>CAMLLA010000428.1 GCA_946480525.1 uncultured Asticcacaulis sp.
TTGAGGCGCGGCGACCACTTACCGTCCAGCGTGTTCTTCTGGTACTGAAGGTTCATCTTGTACAGCGGCTTCTTGAAGTCGAGGCCACTGCGTTGCTCGATACGCACCGTGCCGCCAACGCCACCCGGACGCATGTCGGCAGTCTGACCCTTGACCACGTCGACGCTCTTGATCAGATCCGAGGACATGTCGTTGAGACCAGTGACCGAGCGGCCGTTCTGGGCGTCTGTCGGCAGCATGGACATGCCATCGACCTCGACACGAACAAGGTCGGCGGCCTGGCCGCGAATGGTGAAGCCGCCCTGGTCCCCGGCATCGGAAACATCCAGCGCCACGCCGGCGATGCGTGAGATGGCCTCGCCGACATTCTTGTCCGGGAAGTTGCCGACATCGTCGGCGACGATCGAGTCCTGGGCCGTGGCGGCGCGCTTCTTGCGCTGGATGGCCGAACGTTCCGAATTGCGGGCGCCGGTGATGACGATCGCCTGGTCGTCAGTCGCCGCCGCGTCGGCAGTGCTGGCCGCTGGCGCCTGTGCGTGGGCCGATGCCGCCGTCAGCGCCATCAGGGATGCGCCGAACATGAATCTTAGTGTACTACCCTTGAGTTTCATCGTTTTCCTACCTTTTTGATCGCCGCTTGAAACGGCTGTTTTGTGGTGGCACCGCCACCGGTGTCATTAGTCGCCGCAGGTTGCGGCTGTGCTTGCCGATCAGGGCAATCCTGTTATGTCGCTTGCGTTTTCCAATGCGATCGTCCCCCCCTGGCTGGCTGTAATGCGGCTGTCGGTGAAATGAATGCCGGTGGCGTGGCGGATGGCGCCGAACTGCTGGGCTTCGATATCGATATCGTTCAGGCGGACGTTGCGGATCGGCGCGTCCGCATAGGCCTCAAGCTCTATCGCCGTCTTCACGCCTCGCGCCTTGACGCGGGCAATGCGGATATCGCGGACATGCGGCAGCCCCTTTTCAGGCGGGACCTGTGTCGTCAGCACCTTCCAGTGCTCAGGGACATCGGTGATGCCTTCCGGAATCTTGGTATAGGAATATTGCGGGAACCAGTTCAGGTTGATGCGAATGCCTGCGTCCGCCTGCGCCACGTCGATGTCGTGAATGTCGATGTCGGAGACCGTACCACCCCGCGTCTTCGCCGATTTGAACAGGATGCCATAGCGCACCGGTCCCACGACCTTCAGGCCATAGACCTCGACATTGCGGATGCCGCCTGAGGTCTCGGACCCGAAGGTCACACCAGCATAGGCATTACGGATGGTCGAGTTACGGATGACGACGTTTTCGGTCGGCCGATTGACCCTCAGGCCGTCGGCGTCGCGCCCGGCCTTCAGGCACAGAGCATCGTCATTGGCGTCGATGTCGGCGTTTTCGACCAGCACGGTGTGCGAGCTGTCGATGTCGATCCCGTCGGTCGAAGGTCCCTTGCCGTCGACATTGTTGCGGACTGTGACGCCGGACACCTTGACGTCATGCGAATAGACGACCTGGACCGTCCAGAAACCCGACCGCGTCAAAAGCAGGTTTTCGGCCTGGCCGCCCAGTTCGATCCGGCTGGACTTGTAGATCTGGATCAGGCGCGGGCGCTCGGCATCGTAGTCGGCCGCCCAACGCAGACCGCGCGGTTCATAATCGGCGCGGATGGTCTGGAACCTGTCCCAGAACACCTTGCCGTCGCCGTCGATCGTGCCTTCGCCATAGATCCTGACGTCGGACTGTTCATAGACATTGAGCAGGGCCGCCGGCCAGGTGATCTCGACGCCGGCGATGCGGGTTGGCTGGCGCGGATAGGCGTCTATCGTCTGGCGGCCCAGGAGACGCACACCCTTGTCGAGGCGCAGGGCCATGCCGGATTTGAGAAACAGCGACCCTGTCAGATAGGTGCCGGGTTTCAACACCAGCGTGCCGTGTTTCACGGCCGTGGCGTCGATCGCCTTCTGTAATGCCGCCGTATCGTCCGTGACACCATCGCCGACGACGCCATAGGCGTCCGCCGCAATGATCTCAGCCGTCAGCCCGCGCGGCGCCGCCGGATCGACAGCCGCCAGCGCATGCGCCGGCATCATCGCGACGAAGGCGACGACAGCGATCAGGGACAAACTTAGACGCGTGCACCAGGCCAAAACGAAAACTCCACATTGCAATCACACGACCCTGAAAAAGGGAGCGCATGCCTCGGGAAAGCATGCGCTCCATGAGGCTTCAGGGGTTCTTCAGGGTCCACTCCGCATAGGCGTCTAGCGCTTTCTGCGGCATGGCTGAGTACCAGGAGTAGCCGTTGCGGCGACCCTTGGAGATATTGTTGACGTCATCCTGGATCGACTTGTCCCAATCGCCGAAGATGGGCTTGCCGGTCCGGATGTCGTAATTGCGTGACCAGATGGGACCCGCCCCCGGCTGGTCGATCAGCTTGCGGCCCTCTTCGTCGCTGACCTTGGTAAAGGCCTTGCCGTAGATGGCGTGCGCCTTCAGCCAGGCGGCCCCGGCATGAATCGCCGCCTTGACCTCGGGCGACGGATCGGGCTGGCGCATCAGGAAGATCAGCACGTCGGCGCTTTCGGCACTGGCCAGCGACCGCATCTCGTAGTTGCGCGCCGATATGGGCTCGAGCGTCAGGGCGTCGACCTGCTGCGGCCACACAGTCTTTTTGCCGTCGACCACGACCTGGGCCCTGAGGATGACATCGACCGCGCGCTTGCTGGCCACACCCGCCTTTTCGCGCAGGTCGGCGGGAATGAAGGCGAACTCCGGTTTACCCTCGGCAACGTCTTCAAGCACCATGGACGCTTCGGCGACCGCGTTGTCGTTGAAGGTGATGCCGTCGTGAAAGCCACCTTCGATCGGATAGATCTGCGGCCAGCCGCCGTTCGGATATTGCGCGGCAAGAAGGTAGTTCACGGCCTTGATAATGCTCTTGCGATAGACGTCGCCGTCCTTGCTGGGCACAGCCTGCTGCACGCGGGCCAGGAAGCGCATCTCTGTCGTGGTGGCGCCGTTGTCGAGCGTGCCCACAAACGTCCAGAAGCGGTCCTTCGGCGCATCGAAGCTGCCTGTGCCGATCTCCATCGTCTCGGCATTATTGCTGTAGCGCTGGCCTGGCAGGCGCCTTGGCCCGGTGCGGTTCTGGTTCTTGCTCCAGCCGCCGACCGGAGTCTGGAAGCTGACGATTGTGTCGGCGATGGCGCGCGCTTCAGGCGTACCGTACCAGGCGGCATCCTTGTTGAGGGGCATATGACCACTGCCGGCGACCGGCGGCGGCGGCGGCGTTTCACCAGGCTTCAGTTCGGCGGCCAGCGTCGCGCGGTCGGCCTTTTCCTGCGCCTGCGAGCGGCGGATGTAATC
>CAMLLA010000429.1 GCA_946480525.1 uncultured Asticcacaulis sp.
ATGGAGCGGCCGCACAACCATGTCGCCTATGAACATTTCCTGCCGTCGGGCCCGTTTGCCATCCTGCCCCTGACCGAAAACCGCGCTTGCATTGTCTGGTCGGAAAGCCACGCCAGGGCGAAGGCATTGATGGATGTACGCGACAGCCTGTTCCACGATCACCTGATGACGCGGTTCGGCGATTTTTTGGGTAAGGTCGAGCTGGTCGGTCCGAAATTCATCTACCCGCTCGGCCTCGGCCTGGCGGAAGACATGTACAAGGGACGTCTGGCGCTGCTGGGCGACGCGGCCCACGGCATCCATCCGATCGCCGGTCAGGGCCTCAATCTCGGACTGAAGGACGTGGCGGCCCTGGCTGAGGTGCTGGTCGAGGCGGCGCGGCTGGGCGAAGATCTCGGCTCGGGCCTGGTGCTGGAGCGCTACGCCAAGTGGCGCCGGTTCGACAATGTCTCGACCTCGGTGGTCATGGACGGCTTCGTGCGGCTGTTCTCCAACGGCAATCCTGTGCTGAGAACCGTGCGCGACGTCGGCATGGGCCTGTTCAACCGCATCCCGGCCCTGCGCCAGTTCGTCATGGAAGACGCGGGTGCCGCGACCGGCGACCTGCCCAAATTACTGCGCGGGCAGGAGATTTAAGCCTTTATTGGGTCGAACTTGCGGGCCTGATCGACCAGCATGATCGGCACGCCGGAGCGGATCGGGAAGGCCAGGCCAACGGTCGGGCTGATCAGTTCCTGCGCCGCCTTGTCATAGCTGAGCGGCCGGCGCGTGACCGGGCAGACCAGCGCTTCCAGCAGGCGCGGATCGACTTCGAAGCCGGACTTGGCTGGGGCGTCGGCGGGCAGGACGGGTTCGATATCGGACATAAGTATCTCAGCTGAACAGCATGGACGACAGACGACGGCGCCCGGCCCTGACCAGTTCCGAGCCGTTACCGACGGCGGAAAAGATCTTGAACAGATAGGCGCGGGCGGCCTGGTCGTTCCACTCCGGATCGTACTTGACGATCTCGAGCAGGGTGTCGATGGCGCCCTTCATGTCGCCTTGCGCTGCCAAGGCACGGCCCAGATCGTACAGGGCGTCGAAATCGCGGTCGTTCTCAGCCACCCGGGCGCGCAAACCGGCAATGTCGGTCGGCGCGTCTTCGGCCAGTTCCAGCGCGGCCTTGAGGCCCAGAATGTCGGCGTCGGTGGTATGCGGCGGCGCCATGTCGAGATACGCCTTGGCCTGTTCGACCTGGCCGACCTTTAGATTGATACGGGCAATGCCGGCAATCGCCTTCAGGTTCTTGTCGTCCTGTTCGAGGATAAAGCTGTAGGCTTCCATCGCGCTGGCAATATCGCCGTCGTCGGCCGACTGCTGCGCCAGAGCCAGGGTTTCCTCGATGGTCGGACCGCCGTCGCCGATGCCCAGCTTCTCGATGAAGGTGCGCAGTTCGGTTTCCGACTTTGCGCCCATGAAGCCGTCGACCGGGCGTCCGTCGACAAAGGCATAGACGGTCGGGATCGACTGGACGCGCAGCTGGCCGGCGACGCCGGGATTCTTGTCGACGTCGATCTTGACCAGCTTGACCTTGCCCTTGGCTTCGGAGACCACCTTCTCGATCGCCGGACCAAGCTGGCGGCACGGCCCGCACCACGTTGCCCAGAAGTCGACGATCACCGGCGTGGTCATCGACGCCTCTATGACGTCCTTCATGAAGGTCTGGTCGGAGCCGTCGATGATGTTCGGGTCTGCGGAAGCCATTTTGCGCACCTGTAATTACCTGAATTTTGGCTTAGCTTAAGTGGGTAAGCGGCGCAATCTGTTCAAGGTGTTATGTAAGGAAGGGAATCCACAGATGGACACAGATGGATGCGCTAACGCGCATCTCACACAGATGATCCGATCAGATGGATATCGCGAGCTCAATTATCGGAATCCTAACGGCGCATAGCGCCGTCACCTCCTTGGAGTAATTGCGCGCCTCGGCTTTTACAAATTCAAAGAACGAAGCGACGGTATTCAAGTTTGGTTGCGCCGAAATTGAATAGCAGGGCTTTGTTCAGGTCCGCCGCCTTCATATAGTTCAGAACCTGGGCATCATCAGCAGGAGATAAGCGCGTCAACGCTTTTAGCTCGACGAGAACACTGTCGTAACAGATCAGATCAGCTTTGTAGAAACATGGTAAAGCCTGACCTTTGTAAACGACAGGTAGGGCGCATTCGCGCCGGAAAGGAATGCCGGCTTGTGCCAGCTCAAAAGCCAGTGCTTCGTGATAAATGGATTCCAGAAATCCGGCTCCGAGTTCATTGTGAACTTCCATCGCTGCACCGATAATCGCATAAGTTTGCGGATCACGCTGTTCAACCACCTAATATCCCCCACAAGCGCGGTAGAAACAAAATCCTCGGATCATCTGTGCTTATCTGTGTGCATCTGTGGATTTCCTTAACTACGAGATATCCGCGAAATCGATCACTACCAGTTCGCGGCCGAGCGAAGCCAGGAACGCCCGGAAATCGGATTGGGTCAGTGCGGTGGTGGCGGTGTTGGTCAGGGGGTGGAAGTTGACGATCGCGGCATTCGCCAGGGTCTTGTCCAGCAGAAATTTCACCTTCTTTTCCGGGTCGTTGATCAGGGCCAGGGCGGTGACCGATCCGGGCGTGACGCCCAGTGCCGCGTAGAGCCGCTCGGGCGAACCGAAGGAAAGGCGGCCGGAGCCGATGAGTTTTGGCAAGGCCTTGAGGTTGATCCGCGCTGTCTGTTCAGCCGAGATCAGCCACAGCTGGCCCTTGTCGTCCTTGAGGAACAGGTTCTTGGTGTGGGCGCCGGGAAGCTGATCCTTGATGCCCTCGCCTTCGCCAACACGAAAGACGGCTTCGTGGTGCAGGGTGCTTGTTTTCAGACCCAAATCGTCTAAGGCTGCGAGCAGTTTTTCAGGCGTGTAAAGCGGTTCATTCATAAGACCGCAAACTGGCCGCAATCATCCGCCAGATCAAGCGGTGTCCCGCCTTGTGGCTTGAAAATTGGAGCAGGTTAAAGATGGAACTCGAGTGCTTTGTCATGACCCCCTTTCCACCGGAAATGGTTCCGGGACGGCCGGACCGCGACTGGATGGACGACTTCATGCAGCGCTTTCCCTACCGCTGCCTGCCGCTGGTCATGGCCAACACCACGGGATGGGAAATCCTGTGCCCGACGGACATCACAATCGTATGGAACGGCGGCGTTCTCAAGAATGACCTGCGCATCACCTGCGATGCCGATCCCAGCTATAACCTGGACCACATCGTTCAGTCGCATTTCACCCACGGCGTGGCGACCTTTCACACCGGCTACATGTTCCGTACCCCGCCCGGCTATTCGGT
>CAMLLA010000430.1 GCA_946480525.1 uncultured Asticcacaulis sp.
ACCCTCGGTGACGGTCTGAAGTTTGGGCTCGCTGGCCATAAGCTATTACTCCGGAAGGAAAAATCATGTCGTCACAGGTCGAGGAGACTCTGCTGGAACTCTTATCGCAGGTGCGAGAGGGCGAGTCCATAAGCCCAAACCAGGTGGCCAAGGCGATCGACGCCGAAAACTGGCAGCGCGAATTGCCCAAGGTGAAGGCCGTCGCGATCGGATTGGCGCGTCAGGGGCGGCTCGAATTCGTCCGCAAAGGCAAGGCCGTTTCGCCGGACGGTCTGAAAGGCATATATCGCCTGCGCGCCGTGGCGGCAGAATAGGTCTTCGCCTTCGTGGCGAATCCCACCGCTTTTTTATATGCTGGACGCCACACAGATGCGGGTGCATTGCAAATTAACCAGGGTGATCTTGCGAATTTATCAATCTCCATCATGTATAACAGGCGCCGTACCCGACGTGAGGCTCCCTTTTAACCATGATCGCTGCCCCTGATGTCCAAGGCTGACTATACCTTAGACGCCAAGTCTGAGGATGCCGGCGTGGCCACGCTCAGCCTGAAGGGGCAGTGGGTGATTTCCCGGCTCCAGGGCATGGCGGACCGCCTGCGTGCGTCCGTCAAGGGGCACGAGCGTCTGCGCGTCAACGCCAGTGAACTGGAAAGCCTGGACACGGCCGGCGCCTATCTGCTGCGTACGGCGCTGGACGGCAAGATCGAAGGCGAACCGTTCGCCGATCAGGAAAAGTTCGCCGGACTTTACGATCTTGTCCGCGCGCCCGACACGGATGCCGAAGAGGCGCAGACGGAGAAAAAGGCGCCGACACAGCCGGCGACCCTTTTTCCGCTGCTGAGCTGGCTCGGCCGTATGGTCATCACCTTCTGGCGCGAATTCATAGCCCAGGCGGTGTTTATCGGCCACCTGATCAGCCTGACCCTGCGCTCGATCGTCCAGCCGTCGCGCATCCGCTGGGCGGCACTGGTCAGCCTGATGCAGCGCGCCGGGCTCGAATCCATTCCGATCGTTTGCCTGACCAACCTGTTCGTTGGTGCGGTCATCGCCTATCTCGGCATCGTCCAGTTGCGTCAGTTCGGTGTCTCTGTCTTCGCCGTCGAACTGACCGGCATTGCTGTCCTGCGTGAATTCGCGCCACTGATCGCGGCGGTGCTTCTCTCGGGCCGCAGCGCTTCTGCCTTCGCCGCCGAAATCGGCGCCATGAAGATGAATCAGGAAATCGACGCCATGGAGGTCATGAGCATCGACCCTTATGAGGCGCTGGTCCTGCCGCGCGTCCTGGCCATGGTCATAATGATGCCGCTGGTCAGCTTTATCGGTTCGCTGTTCGGGCTTCTCGGCGGCGCCCTGGTCGTCTGGGGCGTGCTGCACTACAGCCCGGAATTCTTCGTCGAGCGCGCTTACGATTACGTGCCGTTCGTCAACTTCTTCATCGGCATGGTCAAGGTGCCGTTCTTTGCCGCCGTCATCGCCATCGTCGGCTGCCGCCGGGGCCTGGTTGTCAAGGAAGATGTCATTTCGCTGGGCCGTCAGGTCACGACCGCCGTCGTCCAGTCGATCTTTATCATCTTCATGCTGAATGCCATGTTCGCGCTCCTGTTCCAGGACCTGAACTTCTGATGCGGGGGGATGGAATGAAGGTCAAGGAACTGCCCGGATTGAAGGGAACCGCGGACGCCGATCCCATCAAGGTGACCGGCCTCACCAACCGTTTCGGCGACAAGGTGATCCACGAGCAACTGAACCTGACCGTCAATCGCGGAGAAATCCTCGGCATTGTTGGCGGTTCCGGCTCGGGCAAGACTGTGCTGCTGCGATCGATCCTGGGACTGCACAAGCCGTCGGGCGGCGAGATCCGCCTGTTCGGGCACAAGCTGGCGTCAGCCAATGAAGCCCTGCGCCGGCAGATACAGTCGAAGACGGGCGTGCTGTTCCAGAGCGGTGCCCTGTTTACGGCGCTGACCGTGGCCGAAAACGTCATGGCGCCGATTCTCGAATATACCCACCTGAACCGCAAGGATGCGCGCGAGATCGCGCTGCTCAAGATGCGTCTGGCCGGCTTGCCGCTCGATGCCGCCGACAAGATGCCGTCGGAACTGTCCGGCGGCATGATCAAGCGCACGGCGCTGGCGCGAGCATTGGCGCTCGACGCTGAACTTCTGTTTCTCGACGAGCCGACCGCCGGTCTCGACCCCATAGGCGCGGCCGCCTTCGACACCCTGATCAAGGAACTGGCCTCAAGCCTCAATCTGACGGTTTTCATGATTACCCACGACCTCGACAGCCTTTACACCATCTGCGACGAGGTGGCCGTTCTGGCCGACCGCAACGTCGTCGCCAAGGATAGTGTTGAGGCTTTGGAAAAATCGGATCATCCTTGGATCCACGAATACTTCCATGGTCCGCGCGGACGGATCAAGGACGCCGACTCTTCACGGATCGGATAGGGAGACCGTACTATGGAACGTCAAGCGCATTACGCCGTGGTCGGACTGGTGACCTTTGTCCTGGTCGTCGCCCTGGTTGTTTTCACCTTCTGGTTCATCAAGTTCGACTTCAACCGCAACTACGGCATCTACAATGTCGAGTTCAACACCAAGGTCGACGGCCTGACCAAGGGGGCGGAAGTCCATTTTAACGGCATCAAGGTCGGCGAGGTCACGGACCTGCGCCTGGGCCAGGCCAATACCCACCAGGTCATCGCCGAGGTGCGGCTGGACGCCGGTACGCCCGTGCGCACCGACTCGGTCGCCACCCTGGAGCCGCAAGGCATTACCGGCCTGTTCTACATGCAGATTTCACCGGGATCGGCACGCGCACCCTTGCTCAAGCCCAACCCGGACGGACCGCCGCCGGTCATCCACTCCGAAGAAAACGCCTTGTCGAAGCTGTTGTCGGGGTCGGGTTCGGTGATCGAAAACACCTATGAGAGCCTGAACCGCGTCAACCGGCTGCTGTCGGACCGCAATATCCAAAGCTTTTCGCGCAGCCTGGAAAACCTCGAGAACCTGACGGCGGACCTCAAGGACCGTGAGCAGATCATGGATGATGCCCACGAGGCGATCGTCAGCGCCGGCCAGGCGGCCGACGCCGTGGAGCGGCTGGCCAATTCGACCAATACGGTGGTGGGCACCGACATGCCCCAGACCCTGCGCAAGATCGATGTCGCCGTCGATAACTTCGCCGTCGCCTCCGAGAACTTCAGCAAGGCGACAGCCTCGGCGCAAGCGCCGTTGGATACCATCCAGACCACGACCCTGCCCGAGATCCAGGAGACGCTGCGCAACCTGAATGAAGCCTCGGACTCGCTCAAGCAACTGGTCGATAACGTCAACAGCG
>CAMLLA010000431.1 GCA_946480525.1 uncultured Asticcacaulis sp.
GTTTCGATCATGACCCTAATATAGTCTTGTGATGGTCGAATCCAATTCAACTTACGTGAACGTAAAGTAACAAAAATGTCCGTAAGGGAAGGCACGTGGACTCCTTAGCCTCGGAGCCCACGCCCTCAGGCAGTCCCGGCTTAGTGGTAAATGGTCAGGGTGGCGTTCGCCGTCCCGCCACGGCCGTCGGAAACACTGAACGGCACGGTCAGATAGCTCTGGTAGGGCTGGAGAACGAAGTTGAATGAACCTCCCGGATTGGTGAGAACCAGGGTATCGCCATCAGGATCGGAGCAATGCGCAACCAGGGCGCTCCCTGGCATGCTTCCATGCGCCTGCGAATAGATCGGCGCGCCCATGGTGATGGACCAGTCGACGCATGTCGGCGCATGATTGACGTCCTGAATGCGTATAAGACGCGCCTGCCCGTCTTCGAGGCGGCTGAGCACCGCCGGTTTCAGTTCCGCCGCGTCATACCTGTCTTCGCCGGCCTGCGCATTCACCGGCACCGCCAGCGACAAAGCAAAAACACTAATAGTCAACAGAGTCGAAGTCCGCATCATGGGTCTCTCTCCTATTATAGACGGATTAGTTGAATGCCCTGATTATACAAGGCAGGAGAGACATTCCTTCGTTTAGAAAAATATTGAATTATTAATCTTCGTAAAATCAATATTAAGTATAGGTTTTTCTGACCACAATTAACCCGGGCAACTATACACTCCCCGCAGGTGACAGAGCGCAGGCATGCTGACTGTCGCCGGTTTCGATCTGGATGGTGACGTGACCGATGCCGAAGCGGTGCTCAAGCAGGTCCGCCGCGTCGTGCAGGAAGCCGTCCCCCGGATGGCCGGATGGCACCGTAATGTGCGCCGTCAGGGCCACTTCCGTCGTCGACATGCCCCAGATGTGTAGGTCATGGACGTCGCTTACCCCCGGCAGACCTGCCAGGTATGCCCGGACGGCCTCAGGATCGATGCCCTTTGGAACGCCCTGCAAGGCCAGGCGGATCGATTCGCGTAAGAGTCCCCATGTTCCCCAGACAATCACCACCGACACGGCGATCGACAACGCCGGGTCGATCCATTGCCAGCCTGTCCGCAGGATAAGCAGCCCGCTGACCACCACTGCCGCGGAAACCGCCGCGTCTGCCAGGAGGTGCAGGAAGGCGCCGCGGATATTCAGGTCGCCCTGCCCGCCAGCAAACAGCCAGGCCGTGAAGCCGTTGATCAGTATCCCCAGCGCCGCCACCCACATGACGGTTTGTCCCGCGACGGCCTGAAGAAGCGTGAATCGCTGCGCTGCCTCCCAGACAATGCCGCCAACCGCGATCATGAGCAGCATGGCGTTGAACAGGGCCGCCAGAATGGATGCGCCTCTGAGGCCATAGGTGAATGACGCGTCGGGCTTGCGGCGCGAGAGGCCCCAGGCCGCCCACGCCATGAGCAGGCCCAGCACGTCGCTGACATTGTGGCCGGCGTCGGCCAGCAAGGCGAGAGAGTTGGCCTTGAGGCCATATATCACCTCAAAAGCAATGAAGACTGCGTTTAGGGCCGCCGCAAGCAAAAAGCGCGGACCGAACGATGTGGGCGTGGGATGCTGGTGCCCATGCCCATGACCATGATCATGACCATGATGGCGATCGTGAGAGCTGTCTGCGGAATGGTCATGGGCCATGAATTTGCTTCCACTAACTGCGCATCGTCATATTTGATCACAAATGACGCAAATGCGTCACAATGGAGCGAATCTGTCCGATTGATATTGCGCAAAACGGTGTTGTATGACAAATTTACCTTACGTGAAACGCGGCGACTCGCCGGCCTTGTCCGCCTTTCACTACGTACATGCGTCGCGTATCCGCCGGCAGCAATACAAAAAGTCAGGGAAGACAATGACCAGGAAAAACTCACTCTCGAAGAGAGCGCATTTGTGCGCGTCCACGGCGGCGGCCGTCCTCCTCACCGCCATGGCCGGTACGGCCTTCGCGCAGGACGCTGCCCCGGCAGCCGAACCGGCGGCGGGCGATGACAGCCAGGTCGTGGTTGTCCGCGGCTTCCGCGGCAGCTTGCAGAACGCGCTCGCGATCAAGAAGCGCAGCGCCGGTACGGTCGATTCCATTCTGGGCGAAGACATCGGCAAGTTCCCGGACAGCAACCTGGCCGAATCGATGCAGCGCATTCCCGGCGTTACCCTGTCGCGCGGCGACGGCGGCGAAGGCCGCAACATCTCGGTGCGCGGTCTCAGCGCACAGTTCACGCGTGTCCGGCTGAATGGACTGGAAGGCGCCTCGCAGACGGGTTCATCGGACATCTACGGCGCCGGCAATAGTGGCCGCAGCTTCGACTTCAGCGCCTTCCCGACCGACATCTTTTCGTCGCTGACCGCGCGCAAGACCGCTTCGGCCGACGTCGAAGAGGGCTCGCTCGGCGCGACGGTCGACCTGCGCGCTCCGCGTCCGTTCGACTTCCGCCAGAAGACGCTGTTCTCGGTCACCGCGCGCGGCGTGTATAATGAGCTTTCCAAGACGATCGACCCTCGCGTCTCCGTCATCACGGGCTGGAAATCCGACGACGGCACATTCGGCGTCGTGGGCTCGCTGTCCTACGCCGACCGCAACCTGCGCGAAGTCGGTTATTCGGCGGTCGACATCCTGTCGTCCAACACCAACGGGTACAACGCCATCCGCCGTGACGCCGCCGGCAACCCCGTCGTTGTCGGGACCACGGCACAGAGAGAGATCCAACCCTTCTGTACTCCTATCGGCTGGGTGTCGCCCACCGGTGGCGCATCGCGCAGCCCGGATCCGGCCGAACACGCCGCCGCCGGCGCCAGCTCAACCATGTGTTCGACGGGTAATCCTCGCACCGGTACCATCGCGGCCTACAACACAATCTATAACCTGCGCCGCGCCGATCCCGCCTTTGCGGGCGTCCCTGGCTCGGGCGCATTCCTGCCGCGCATCCCGCGCTACGTGAACTCCGAACAGGATTCTCAACGGTTCGGCGGCACGCTGAGCCTGCAATGGAAGACCGACGCCACCAATATCGCGGTCGATTACATCTATTCGAAGTTCGATGTTGAACGTCGCGACAACTATATTGCCGGCCTGTCGTTTGCCCGCTCGATTACCAATCTGGGCCAGCCCATGGTGTCGGTGAAGGACATCGAGTTCGACGCGAATGGTTCGATGGTCTACGGCCTGTTCGACGGCGTCGACATCCGCTCGGAAGGCCTGGTCGACCAGTTCTCGACAACATATAACCAGATCAGCGTCAGCGCGACCCACCGATTCAACGACCGGTTCGAACTTTCGGGCTACCTGGGCAGATCCAAGTCCGT
>CAMLLA010000432.1 GCA_946480525.1 uncultured Asticcacaulis sp.
AAGACTTCCCGCCGGTGACCGGTTCTATCAATGCCAGCCTGTCCAACGCCTTTGTCGAATATCAGCGCGAACTGGTCACCGAATTCCTGACCTGGCAGGCGGGACTGGTGCGCGCCCATGCCCGGCCGGACCAGTTCATCACGCAGAATTTCGATCTGGGCTGGAAGGGACATTCGTACGGCGTCCAGCCCGAGGTCAATCATTGGGAAGCCGCAAAGCCGCTGGATATCGCCGGCATCGATATCTACCACCCCAGCCAGGACAAGCTTACCGGCGCCGAAATCGCCTTTGGTGGCGACGTCACGCGCTCCATGCGCAATGGCCAGAACTACCTTGTCATCGAGACCCAGGCGCAGGGCTTCCCGCACTGGACGCCCTATCCCGGGCAGTTGCGTCTGCAGGCCTACAGCCACCTGGCCTCGGGTGCGAACATGGTGTCCTACTGGCATTGGGCGACGACCGCCAATGCCATCGAAACCTACTGGAAAGGCGTGCTGTCCCAGGACTACAAGCCGAACGCCGTCTACAACGAAATCTCGACCATCGGCGCCGACCTCGGGCGCCTGGGGCCCAGGCTGGTCAATCTGCGCAAGGACAACAAGGTTGCCCTCTATGTCAGCAATACGGCGCTAGGCGGGTTCGATGCGTTCAAAATCGGCGCGGACGGCCGCACGGTCATCTATAACGACGTCGTCCGCGGCTACTACGATGCGCTTTACCGGATGAATGTCGAAGTCGATATTCTTTCGCCGTCATCGACCACCGATCTGGGCAAATACAGCCTGATCATCGTGCCGGCGCTTTATTCGGCGAGCGACGCGGAAATCGAGAGGCTGAACGCCTTCGCGCACAAGGGCGGTCACCTGCTCTACACGTTCAAAAGCGGCTTCTCGGACGAAAACACCAAGGTCCGCTATGCCAGTCAGCCCGGCGGCATCGCCGAAGCGGCGGGCGTGACCTACAACCAGTTCACCATTCCGGAAGGCGTAACACTCGAAGGCGATCCCTTCGCCGTCGGCGAGACCGACAACAAGGTGCGGTGGTGGATGGAGTTCCTGACCCCGACCACGGCCAAGGTCGTCGCACGTTACAAGCATCCGTCGTGGCCCGACTATGCGGCCATTACCCGCAACAGCTACGGCAAGGGCGAAGTGACCTATGTCGGCTTCATGCCGACCGACACCGTGATCGACAAACTTATGTCCGAAGAGATCAAGCGCGCGGACGTGATGCCGTCGGCGCCGGGCGCTGTCTTCCCCATCGTCGTCAAGACGGGTACGCTGCAAAGCGGCAAGCGCGTGCGCTACGTCATGAACTATTCCGCCAAACCACAGATGCTGGCCAACACCTTCGGCGAAGGCACGGAGCTGCTGACCAATCAAGCGGTGAAAAGTGGCGGCGACATCCAGCTGGGTGCGTGGGACGTAAAGATAATCGAGGAGAAATAGGCCACCTCCCGGCGCCTTGCCGACTGGCTGATTCAGGCCTATCGTTCGCCTATACGGTGTTTTGCACATTTCGGAGACCAGAGATGAAGATCATGTCCGCTGCCGTCGTTGCCGCGTCACTGGCGCTGTCTTCGCCCGCCCTGGCGGCGCTCAAGGTCGGCGACAAGGCGCCCGACTTTACGCTCAAGGCCGCCACCAACGGCGCCGTGTCGAACTTCTCACTGAAACAGGCGCTGAAGACCGGGCCCGTCGTGGTCTATTTCTACCCCAAGGCCTTCACCGGCGGCTGCTCGCTGGAGGCGCACCAGTTTTCCGTCAATATCGACAAGTTCGCGGGTCAAAAGGTCCGCGTCGTCGGCGTATCGACCGACGACATCGAGACGCTGAAGAAATTCTCGACCGCCGACTGCCAGGGCAAGTTCCCGGTCGCCGCCGACACCTCTGCCAAGGTGGCGTCCGCCTATGACGCCAAGCTGCCGGTCGCCAATATGGCCGGGCGCGTGTCCTACGTCATCGGAAAGGACGGCCGCATTGCCTTCGTCCACGACAGCGGCGATGCCGCGACACATGTGCCGGCCCTGCTGGCGGCTGTCGGCGCGAAGTAAATCCGCACTCGGGATCGCGGAGAGGCGCGCAATTTTCTCCCGGATGTCCCGGTGAAATATGACATTCAAACCACGGATACTCCGGTATCCGTGGTTTTTATATGCACCGAAGCCTACTTCTGCGGCTTGAGCTTGCGGTCGAAGAAGTCGAGATAGAGGCGGTACCGCTGCAGATTTTTGGGGTTCCCCCGCACGCCGTGACGCTCACCCGGATACAGCATCACCTCGAACGGAATGCTTTTCTTTTGCAAGGCTGCCATGACACGTGTCGTGTTGGAGAGCAGCACATTGTCGTCCGCCATGCCGTGCATCAGCAGCAGCGAACCCGGCTTCAGATTGTCGATGCGGTTCAGCACGTCGGACCTTGCGTAGCCGTCGACATTGTCCTGGGGCGTCGACATATAGCGCTCGGTATAGGCCGTGTCGTACAGGCTCCATTCCGTCGGTGGCGCACCGGCGGCGCCGGCGGCGAACGGCGTATCCTTGGCCGTCATGGCCATCAGGGTGACGAAGCCGCCCTGTGACCAGCCCATGATGCCGATGTGGTCGCCGTCGACATAGGGCTGACTCTGCAGCCAGCGCGCGCCCTTGATCTGGTCGTCGATATCGGGTCCGCCCATGGACTTGTAGATGGCACGGCCGAACTTGACCGAGCGGTTGGGCGTGCCGCGGTTGTCGAGCGAGAAGACGATATAGCCTGCCTCCTGGAACAGGCGGTCCGAGGCAGCGACCCAGGTCTTTTCGACGGTTGACTTGGCCGGTCCGCCATAGATGGAGACGACGACGGGATACTTTCTCGCCGGATCGAAACCCTTGGGCTTCAGCATCGACCAATGCAGTGCCTGGCCGTCGTCCGCCGTTATGGTTCCGAACTCTGGTGCGGGATATTGATCCTTGTAGGGGAACCAGGGATGGTTTTCGTCGAGGCGGTTCTCTTCGATCCAGCGCAGTCGCTTGCCGGCCCCGTCATAAAGTGCCACGTTTTCCGGCGTCACCGGATCGGAATAGCTGCCGATAAAGGCCGAACCATTGCCGGTCACGGCCGCCTTCCACCAGCCGCCCGCCGGCGTCAGCGCGATAGGATCGGAGGACGTCTTGTAGCTGACCTTGTAGAGGCGATGCTCCAGCGGCGTGTCCTTGCCGGCGGTGAACCACAGTTCGCCCGTCGTTTCGTTGACGTCATTGGCATGGTTGGCGCCGGCCAGGCTATCGACCGGCCAGTCGCCCTTGGTGATCTGGCGCACCATATGACCAAGCGAGTCATAGAGATAGAGATGCTTGTTAC
>CAMLLA010000433.1 GCA_946480525.1 uncultured Asticcacaulis sp.
GATCGTTTCGAGCAGCAGGGCATAGGCGGCGATGTGGACGGTTTCCATGTTCGCGAAAGCCGACATCATCATCTTGATTTCGGTCGGCTTGAAGACGCGCGAATAGCGTTCCAGATAGTTGTCCTGAACCTCGATGTCCGACTGCGTGAAGAAGCGGAAGATCTGGGTCAGCAGGTTGCGTTCGCTGTCACTGAGCTTGGTCGCCCAGTCCTTGCAGTCTTCGCCGAGCGGCACTTCTTCCGGGATCCAGTGGACCTGCTGCTGCTTGCGCCAGAATTCGAAGGCCCAGGGATAACGGAATGGCTTGTAGGAATGGCTGGGGGTCAGGAGACCGGCCTTGGACTGCGACAAAATCAGAGAGCTCATTCTACATTCCCGAATCGAGGTTACGCGCCACGCGGCAGGGCCATATTCACCACAGTTAGTGGTTAATGACCAGTAAACATCTAAATCTTGTATGTCGTTTTTGGGGATATTTTCTACCTGGCTTTTCCAGCAAGGGAATCGCCCAAGTTTCAGCCAAAAGGTTAACGGGATTGGCGGTGCGAGTCGAGAGAGAATCCCTTCTCCCCGCTGGAGGGGAGAAGGTGGTCAGGCTTGCCTGACCGGATGAGGGGTAGACCCTCTGTCCGTGCGTGTTGTGAGCGTTATTACCCGGTTCGCTGTCGTGAACCACCCTCTCCCCTTGAAAGGGGCGAGGGGACTTGGAGCGGCTTTTACTTACGACCCCGTTGCCTTCAGCGAGTCCCACGAACGGGTCATCGGCGCGGCGCCGGGCTTGGCCTGCTGGCTTTGCAGCCAGGCCAGATTGGCTTCGGCCTGGGCGGGCGGCAGGTCCTGGCGCAATAGCTTTTCGGCCTCGGCCAGGTTGCCGGACAGGCCGAGCACGAGGGCAAGGTTCTGGCGAATCTGCATGGTGGCGTCACGATGGGCGGCCGCGGTACGCAGCAGGCTTTCGGCGCCCGCCAGGTCGCCGGCCTCGGCCTTCGACATGGCGATATTGGTCAGGACCGACGGATTGCCGGGCGACAGCTTCAGCGCCGAAGCCCATGCGGCCTGCGCCTCTTCGGGACGGCGGGTCTGGTCGTAAGCGACGCCCAGCAGCGAATAGGCCTGCCAGTTGTTCGGCTTCAGCTCGATGATGTGCTTGAGCGGCTCGATGGCATAGAAGGCATTGCCGGCGCCGATATGCGACTTGGCGGCGGCCATGAGGACCTGGATATTGTCGGGCGCGAACAACAGGACCTTTTGCGCCGTATCGGCGGCGTCGGCATTGCGGCCGATGGCGCGCTGGGCGTTCGCCAGGTGAAGTCCGATCTCGGCATTGGTCGGATCGCGGCTGAACTGAAGGGCGAAGAATGCGGCCTGGGCCAGGGGATCGGACCGCAGCGCCTTGTCGATATCGGCCTTCGTTGCCTTGCGGAAACTGTCGGTCTCGGCGGCCGGCGTCATGTTGGTCACCGGCGTCTGCGGCTTGTCCTTGCCGAACAGCCCGGCGGAGGCCGGCGAAGCCGTCACCAGAACGGCGGCGGTCAGGCAGAAAAGCAGGCGGTCGCGCATGGGAATCCCCGGGTAAAGCAGCGTTAAGGATTCAGAGACAGGCGTGAATTTAAGGTTAAGGCTCAAATCAATTATTAACGCTGGCCATGCGACAGTCGGGCTTTCCGGGGAGGGCGCGACGATGGCCGGCTCCCCGCACGCGGAGATTTCTCATGCCCAAGCCCTTGCCAGGCAAGCCCGCCAAAACCGACCCGACCATTCACGCCCTGTTTGAAGACGAGGCCGAAGCGTTTGTGGCGGCGCTCAAGGCCGGACCTTCGGCATTTCTGACGGCGCGAAAGTTCACGGGCAAGGCGGGCAGCCTGGTCGTCCTGCCGGGAGATGGCGGCAAGGGCGAGGGCGGGGCAATGCAGGCCATTTTCGGACTGGGGGCGCGGGCCGACTATACGCCTCTGGTCTTTCGGTCCCTGCCGTCGCAATTGCCACCCGGGCGCTGGACGCTGAGGGCCGATGACGGTCTCGACCGCCACGCCATTCACGCCGCCTGGCACCAGGGCGCCTATCGTTTCGACCGTTATAAGTCGGGTGACCCCAAGGAGGTTGCCACGCTTGACGACAGCGATGTGCCGGACGCCGGCGCGCTGGAAGCCGAGGTGCGCGCGCATCAGTTTGTGCGCGATCTCGTCAACACGCCGGCCAACGACATGGGGCCGGCCGATATCGCCGACGCGGCCTTTGCTCTTTCGCTGCGGCACGGCGCAGAATTCCATGTCACGATCGGCGACGAACTGCTGACGGAAAATTACCCCGCCATCCATGCCGTCGGCCGGGCCGCGGCCGAGGACCGGACGCCACGCTTCATGGAGATAAGCTGGCAGGGACCGGGACCTGCCGGGCCGACGATCGTGCTGGTCGGCAAGGGCGTGACCTTTGATACCGGCGGACTGAATATCAAGACCACCGGCATGGGCCTGATGAAAAAGGACATGGGCGGCGCGGCGCATGCCCTGGCCCTGGGCGACTGGATCATGAGCTGCCGTCTGCCGGTGCGCCTGCACATTCTGATCGCCGCCGTTGAAAATTCCATCTCTGGTTCTGCGATGCGGCCGGGTGACATCCTGTCGTCCCGGGCGGGCCTGACCATTGAAATGGGCAATAGCGATGCCGAAGGCCGTCTGATCCTTGCCGACGCCCTGGCGCGGGCCGGCGAACTGGAACCCAATCTGACGATCGACTTCGCCACACTGACCGGCGCGGCGCGCGTGGCGCTGGGGCCGGAAGTCATCCCGTTTTATTGCGACGACGAAGATATTGCCCGCCGGCTGGAGGTCTGCGCCCTGGCGCACAACGACCCGGTCTGGCGGATGCCGCTGTGGCCGGGATACAAGGACGCACTCGATTCCGACATCGCCGATATCCGCAACGATCCGGCAGCGTGGGCGCAAGCCGGGTCGGTGACGGCCGCCATGTTCCTGCAACGCTTCGCGCCAAAGACCGGCGCCTGGGTACACTTCGATATATATGCCTGGAATCCCCGCGGCCGCAGCGGCTGGCCTGTCGGCGCCGAGGCCCAGACGCTGAGGGCGGTCTATCACCTCATCGCGGGTCTTTGATTCAACAAGGCTTTGACGCGATTAACTAAAAACATTTTATTTAATTGCATTGCAAACGTTTCTATTGTACGACAATAGGGACATTTTTCGCGATGCTATATATCTGGCTGACCGTGATGTCTCCCAAACAAACTTGGCGCCGCCGAAAAATTCGTTTCCCGGTCGGCGCCGTTGCCTGGCTTCCTCACCAGAACAGGCAAGGTTCAGC
>CAMLLA010000434.1 GCA_946480525.1 uncultured Asticcacaulis sp.
AAGTGCTGGCGGTTATCCGCAAGACCAATCCGAAGCGCAACGTCATCATCGGCGGCGTACAATGGAACAGCCGCAATACGCTGAAAGACCTGGTCCTGCCGGCAGACGACCGGCACATCATCGCCACCTTCCATTACTACGACCCGTTTCACTTTACCCACCAGGGCGCGTCATGGGCGCCGCCGGAAATCACTGCGCTGAAGGACATCGGCTTCGGGAAGCCGGAGGAGATCGCCCAGATCGACGCCGACTTCAAAGCTGTCAGCGATTGGTCCAAGGCCAATGACCGCCCTGTCTTCCTGGGTGAGTTCGGCGCCTACGACAAGGCCGCCATGGAAGACCGCGTACTGTGGACCTCTACGGTTGCGCGCACGGCTGAAAAGTACGGCTTCGCCTTTGGCTACTGGCAGTTTTCCAGCGACTTCCTGCTCTATGACTTCAAGACCCAGTCGTTCGTGAAGCCGATCCTGAAGGCGCTGGTTCCGGAGACCAAATAAATGAAAGCGTTCCTGATTGCCGCCGCACTGCTAGCGCTGCCGTTTGCAGCCCATGCCGAAATCTACAAGGGCAAGACGGCGTACGCCGAAATAACGCCCGAAGCGCAGGTCGCACGCCTTGGCGCCGGCATCAACATCATCGGAGGCTACGATCCGTGGTGGACGGACGGCAACACCAAGTTCAAGGCGGAGGATATTGAGGAAGCCGCCAAGGCTGGCTTTACCCACATCCGGGTTCCCCTGTTTACCTTCGATCACCTGACGGCTGACGGCAAACTCAAGCCCGCCTATCTGAAGAAGGTCGACACGATCGTCGATCTGGCGGCAGCGCAAAATCTCGATGTCATCCTTGACGTCCACATGTTCGAACATTGCGCCAAAAATGTCGATTCGTGCGCCGAAAAGCTGGCCGCGACCTGGTACGAGCTGTCGGACCATTACCGGGACGCTCCCAACACGGTGACCTTCGAACTGCTGAACGAGCCGAATGGCCAGGTCGACGACGCCATCTGGAATGCCTGGGTGCCCGACCTGATCTCCATCATCCGGGAGACAAATCCGACCCGTAACATCATCGTCGGGCCGACGCTGTGGAATAATCTAGATAAGCTGCCGGCCCTGAAGCTGCCTGAAGCCGACCGGCACATCATCGCCACCTTCCACTACTATTCGCCCTTCCCCTTCACCCATCAGGGCGCGTCATGGGCGCCGGCCGACATCATGGCGCTCAAGGACGTGCGCTGGACGGGCAAGCCGGATGAGGTCGCGGCCATCAACGCCGATTTCGACAAGGTCGTCACCTGGTCGAAAGCCAACAACCGCCCGATCCTGCTCGGCGAATATGGCGTCTATGGCCTTAAGGCGCGCATGGAAGACCGCGTTGCCTGGACAAAAGCTGTATCAAAAGCCGCCGATGACCGCGGTTTTGCCCGCGCCTACTGGTACTGGGATGGCGGTGAAACCAGCTTTGGCGTATGGGACCAGGACAAGCGCCAATGGGTCAAGCCGATCCGCGACGCACTGGTCCCCAAAGGAAAGTAGCATGGTCGCCAAGGCCAAACGTTCGATGGAAGATGTCGCGGTCGTCGATGGTGTCAAATACCGCTGGCACATCCACCGTGAGCCGCAATGGGCGACGGTGGATGGCGCCAAGGGATTGTGCATTTCGGTGCAGCACGACGAGAACCCGCAGAAGGTTCTGCTGTTGGAATACCCCTTCCCCAAGCCCAGCCGCCACGCCCAGCGCCCCAAGGTCAGCAAGCACGACGTGGCTGTGCAGATCGGCAAGGCGATCGCCGACGGCTGGGAGCCCGAATCGCGCGGCAAGCCCTTCACCTATATGATCGAGGCCTGACGTCTGGGGTATGGTGTAGCCTCCGCCGCAACCTGTGTTAGGCTCGGGCATAAGGGGGCGAGCGCGATGGATACAGACCACGAACTGTGTGAGACCGTGCGGGAATACAGCCGCGAAAGCTGGCTTCACGCCCGGCATAACGAGACTCAGCGCTCGGCGGTTTCGGGCGCCATCATTGCCATCTCGGCGGCGGTCGTGGGCTTTGTCACCCGCCATGAACTGACCCAGGCCGATCTGCCGCTGACGCTTTTCCTGATGTTCCTTGGAATGTTCGGCGCGGCCTTCTGCGCCAAGCACTATGAGCGCTTCTCGCTGCACATGGAGATTATCCGCGAAAGCCAGGCCTATCTCGACCGCCTGCTGCCGGGAGAACCTCTGGACAACATCTTCACCGCCGCCAAGGCCGCGCACAAACGCCGGGGCCACTGGCTGCGCGGCGTGCGGCTGAACCACTTCTGGATCCTGCTGCACCTGATGATCGCGACGCTGGGGCTGCTTTTGTCGATCTATATCAATGCCAACCTGTTCGACGGCATCTGGGCGTGGGCGACGGACTTATACACGGGACTCGCCGGTTAATTTCCCTCCTCCCTGTCGCGAAGCGATGGGGAGGTGGCATCGAGCGTTAGCGAAGATGACGGTGGGGGGTGACGCCGGAGGTAGGCCCCACCACCGCTGCGCCTTCGCTATGCTTCGTCTGGCGGTCCCCCTCCCCATGCCTTCGGCACAGGGAGGAGACTCAGAGCGCTCTCCAACCAATATCCGTGCGATAAAAGCCACCTGGCCAATCGATTTGATTGATCGCCGCGTAAGCCTTGTCGCGGGCTTCCTGAATCGTCGCGCCACGCGCACAGATGTTGAGTACGCGTCCGCCGGCGGCCTTGAGCGCACCGTCGTCACCCCGCACCGTGCCGGCGTGGAAGACCGTGACATCGTCGCCAAAGTCCTGATCCGCGCCACGAATGATCGATCCGGTCAGCGGGCTGTCCGGATAGCCCTTGGCGGCATAGACGACGCAGACCGCCGCCTCATCATGCCACTGCGGCGCAGGCAAGTCCTTGAGACCGCCCCTGGTCGCTGCCAGCAGGTAAGGCACGATATCGCTCTTCAGGCGCAGCATCAGCACCTGGCATTCCGGATCGCCGAAACGGGCATTGTATTCCACCAAACGCGGGCGGCCGTCCTCGACCATGAGCCCGGCATAGAGGACGCCGGTATAAGGATTCCCTTCGGCCTTCATGCCGGCCATGGTCGGATCGAGAATTTCGTCCTGCGTGATCCTGAGCAGGTCCGGCGTCACGATCGGCGCCGGCGAATAGGTGCCCATGCCGCCGGTGTTCGGACCGGTGTCACCGTCGAAGGCGCGCTTGTGGTCCTGGGCCCAGCCGAACAGAAGCGCGGTTTCGCCATCGCAAAGGGCGAAGATCGAAGCTTCTTCGCCGGTCAT
>CAMLLA010000435.1 GCA_946480525.1 uncultured Asticcacaulis sp.
GGTCATGGATCTGGCTGGGCGCGCATTTCCAGAAGATCTGCACGCCCCGGAACAGATACGCCTTGGCCTTGGCCATGCGATAGAGGCGGGCGGGTTTGAAGTGGGCCTGGTTGCCAAAGATTTCGGCGTCAGGCAGGAACCGCAATTTCGAGCCGCGCTTCTTCGACGGCTGAACCTGCTCGACCGCCCCGAGGGAATGCCCGCGCGAGAAGTTCTGCTGCCACTCAAAGCCGTCGCGCCACACGGTCACTTCCAGCCGTTCGGATAGGGCGTTGACGACCGAGGCGCCGACGCCATGCAGGCCGCCAGAGGTCGCGTAGGCCTTGCCCGAGAACTTGCCGCCAGAGTGCAGGACCGTCATGATGACTTCCAGCGCGGATTTTCCCGGGTATTTCGGGTGGGGATCCACGGGAAGCCCTCTGCCGTCGTCGCGTACCGAAACGTAACCGTCGGCGTCAAGCTCGACCCAGATGGCCTTGGCGTGGTTGGCCACGGCTTCGTCCATAGCGTTGTCGAGTACTTCGGCGAAGAGGTGGTGCAGCGCCTTCTCGTCGGTGCCGCCGATGTACATGCCAGGACGTTTGCGGACCGGTTCCAGTCCTTCCAGGACCTCGATACTCGACGCGTCGTAGGTGGTATCGTGCGTGACCGGTTGTGAAGCGGGCATTTCAACCACTTTCGGCTTGGGCGCTGCGACACGCGTCTCTGGGCGTGTCTCCGGTGCAGGTGCGGGAACAGGCGCGCCGCCGTCAGGCTCGGCGCCGGGTGTGAATAAATTGGGTTGCGCGGATTTGGAACTCATGACTCAAACATGCAGCGATTCGCGCCGGGTATATAACGCCTGATGCCAAAAGAGAACAAAAAAAGACCGCGAGCTGTGGAAGGCTCGCGGTCAGCGCTTTTAAACCTTGGTCAGGTTTAGAATTAGAAACCAACCTTGAGGGTGGCGTACAGGTTGCTCGGCAGCTTCGAGGCTTCGCTGTAACGCAGGTCAAGCGAGAGGTTCTCGGTCAGGGCGTAGGTCGCGCCGAAGTTCCAGGTCGTGTAGCCCATCGCTTCGTAGTTGCCGATGGCGCCGGAAACCGCCAGCTTGTCGGTAAACGGATACGAAGCGTTCACTTCGTAATACGGATCTTCTAGGTCTTCAGCGCCGAGGTACATGGCGGCACCGATCGTGCCCTTGCCCATCGGATGGCTGACGGCAGCCTTCAGTTCGCCGAAGTTATAGTCGCAGGTGTCACACTCGTTCGGATACATGTAGTGGATGTAGCCGAAGTCGAAGTTCCAGTCGCCGACCGACGGCGCGAGGCCCAGATACAGGTCAAGTTCCGTCGAAGTGTCGTCGCCGAAGTCGACATTCGAACCCCATGCGCCGGCATAGAAAATGCCCTTTTTGTAGTCGACGCCGCCCTGTACGGCTGCGCCGTCCTGGGTCTGGCTGACGCCGCGCCAAACGTAGTTGTTCGTGGCGGCAATGTTGAAGCTCAGATCACCGGCGTCGTCCTGCGCCATGGCGGCCGAGCCTGCGAAGAGCGCGCTGAGGGCGACAGCGGCGACAAGGAGTGTCTTTTTCATGGTCTATAGATCCCAGTTCAAAGGTTGAAGCCGACGCGTTTAACTGATTGGCGGCTGTTATTTTGCATTAAAGAGTTTGGTGAACCCACAAACCAATCTAGCAAGTTTTTAGCAGTCGCAAAGTCCCCTATGGTCGTTTAAGCACGCCTAGAGGCAAAATTGTCACAATAATCGGACGGGCCGCAATTGTAAAAAATGCGTTAATATTCAGCTTATTGCTGGAAAATTCGAATGCCTGAGATCAGTCTGTGAGGGCTCATGGGGATTTGCTGCGGTGCAAAAAGAATGCGCCAGCAATGAAGGAGCGAGGCCGCTTTCCGGACGCAAAACCAGCGCTTCACAAGCGAATCGGCCCTAAGCCCGGACTGAGCGTTCTCAAAATAGGCGCCACCGGAAATAGCCTGGTCGGCATGAGCCTGGGACGCCGACGCCGCGACTGGGATACGCTTCATCCCTATGTCTTCGATACCTAAAGAAAAATGGGGCGCTCTTTCGAGCACCCCACTATCCGTACGAAGCATCCAACGATGTTAGTGATCCATGACCTCGTCGTGTTGCGAAGCGTCAAGACCCGCCATTTCGTCTTCTTCGGACACGCGCAGACCCGTGGTGAACTTGCAGATCAGCAGGATGATGAACGTGCCAACGGCCGACCACAGGATGGTAACGCCGAGACCCAGGAGCTGGTTGCCGACCGAAGCGCCTGCCGCCAGGCTGTTGATCGAGGCGTCGGCGAAATAGCCGGTCAGGACCGCACCCAGGATACCGCCGGCGCCGTGGATGCCGAAGGCGTCCAGGGAGTCGTCGTAACCGAGCAGCTTCTTGATCCAAGTGGCCGAGAAATAGCAGACCGGACCAGCAACAGCGCCGATGATCATGGCTGACATAGGGGTCACGAAACCGCAGGCCGGAGTGATCGCGACCAGACCGGCAACCAGACCGGACAGGATACCGATCAGCGACGGCTTGCCACGGAAGATCCACTCGACGACCTTCCAGGTCAGGCCGGCGGCGCAGGTAGCCAGCAGGGTGTTGAGCAGGGCGACAGAGCCGACCGCGTCACCAGCCCATTCGGACCCGGCATTGAAGCCGATCCAGCCGACGAACAGCAGCGAAGCGCCGACGAGGACGAAGATCGGGTTGTTGGCCGTCATGGCCTCGGTGCCGTAGCCTTTGCGGCGACCCAGGAACAGGCCGGCGACCAGGCCGGCGACGCCGGAGTTGGTGTGAACGACCGCGCCGCCGGCGAAGTCCTTGACGTTGAAGGCGCTCAAGAAGCCACCGCCCCAAACCATGTGACAGATCGGCGCGTAGACCAGGATCGACCACAGCGCCATGAACAGGATCAGGCCCGAGAACTTGACGCGTTCAGCGAAGGCGCCGGTGATCAGGGCCGGGGTAATGATCGCGAAGGTCATCTGATAGGCGATCCAGGTGTATTCCGGCACACCGGCCGTCGCCATGTAGGCCGTCGTCGGCGTGACATGGTTCAGGAACAGGGTGTCGAAACCGCCGAACCACTTGTTCAGTTCCGCTGCCGGCAGGCCGAACAGGTCGGATGAGACGGTGCCAAAGGCGAACGAGTAGCCGACCAGCCACCACAAGACGGCCGAGACACAGGTCACGGACACCGACTGGGTCACGGTGGCGACGACGTTCTTCTTGCGCACCATGCCGCCGTAGAACAGCGCCAGGCCCGGCAGCGTCATCATCAGG
>CAMLLA010000436.1 GCA_946480525.1 uncultured Asticcacaulis sp.
AGCGGATTCTTGTTTCGGTGCGTAACGCGCTGCAAATGGGCGATATGGCCGCTGAAGTCACGCGCCTGAAAAAGCACGCCGCCAACCGCACCTCGTTCGACGACCTCATCGGGACGTCGGCGCCGATGACCATGGTCCGCCGTTTGGGCGAACGTGCCGCCAAGTCTTCCATTCCCGTGCTTATCCTGGGGGAGAGCGGCGTCGGCAAGGAGCTGATCGCGCGCGCCATTCAAGGGTCGAGCGAGCGTTCGGGCAAGCCGTTTGTTGCCGTCAACTGCGGCGCCCTGCCGGAAAACCTGGTGGAATCCATCCTGTTCGGCCACGAAAAGGGTTCGTTCACCGGCGCGTCCGACAAGCATCTCGGCAAGTTCCAGGAAGCCAACGGCGGCACGCTGTTCCTCGACGAGGTCGGTGAACTGCCGCTCGACATGCAGGTCAAACTGCTGCGTGCCCTCCAGGAAGGCGAGATCGATCCCGTCGGCTCAAAGCGTCCGGTCAAGGTCGACGTCCGCATCATCTCGGCGACCAACCGCAATCTGGCGGACCAGGTAAAGGCCGGCGCCTTCCGTGAGGATCTGTTCTACCGCCTCAACGTCTTCCCGATCGAAGCCCCTTCATTGCGCGAACGCCGCGACGACATTCCCGCCTTGATCGAACATTTCATTCGCCGCTTCAACGTCGAAGAAGGCAAGCGCGTCAGCGGCGTATCGGCCGAGGCCCTGCACATGTTGTGCGCCTACGAATGGCCGGGCAATGTTCGTCAGCTGGAAAACACCATCTATCGCGCCATCGTTCTGACCGACAGCCCGCATCTGCAAGCCTATGACTTCCCCGCGATCAGTGGCGTGAACATGCCGGCCCTTTCGGCCATGCCCGCAACCGGTGTCAACCTGGTTCAGAGTGTCCGCGACCAGATCGAAGACGTAAACGCTTTGCACGATGCACCGGTGCGTATCCTGGACGAGGCAGGGCACCTTCGTAAGCTGGAAGACATCGAGCGAGATCTGATCGAGCACGCCATCAGCGTGTATGCCGGCCACATGTCCGAGGTCGCCCGTCGCCTCGGCATAGGGCGCTCGACCTTGTATCGCAAGGTGCGTGACTGCGGACTTGAGGGCCTGGTCAAGGAGGCCGGCTAAGGTGCATAATGCGCGCCAACGACTGTGCTAACGAAATATTCCGTTTATTATCAGTTGGATATATAGTTAATACATTCGTTTTAACGTCGCATCGATCTTAGTGCGCGGTCCACACTGCCGAATACATCTCTCTGTCGAATAAAGAACTGGCCAGTCCCTCGCGGATTGGCTAGTTTACCATCTGCATTTAAATGCAAGAGGGATTTTCATGTCTAAGAACTCGTCGCGCGGAGTTGACCGCCGTCTCTTTCTCGCGGGTTCAGTCGCTACGGCCTTTGCTCCGGCACTGGCAAATGCCGCGATTGGAGACCTGGTATATTACGTAGGCACCTACGCATCTGAAGGGGGCGCGGGCGTCAGCATCCTGTCCTATTCCGCGGCCTACGACAAATGGACTGAAGGCAAGAAGGCGGACCCGACCGTCCCGAATGCCTCCTATGGCGTCTACAGCCCGAAGCTCAAGCGTCACTATATCGTCAACGAGCAGCAGAACGGCCTGATAGGCGTCTATCAGGTGTCGACGAACGGCACCAAATGGACGAAGAAGGGCGAGGTCTCGAGCCAGGGCAGCTCGCCCTGCTACATCTCGCTCGATGCCACGGAATCGTATCTGGCAGTCGCCAACTACGGTTCAGGCAATATCGCGATCTACAAGCTGGACCAGAAGACCGGCCTGCCGATCGAACCCGCGATCGTCAAGCAGAACTCGGGTTCCGGCCCGAACGCCGATCGCCAGCAGGGCCCGCACGCGCACTGGGTCAAGTTTTCGGCGGACCAGAAGTTCATTTACAGCGTTGATCTCGGTACAGACGAAGTCATCGGCTACACATTCGATGCGGCATCCGGCGCAGTGGGCGAAAAGTTCGTTGCTTACAAGTGCGAACCGGGCTTCGGGCCACGCCATCTGAACCTGCATCCGTCGGGCCAGGTTGCCCATATCCTCGGTGAGCTGGAAAACGCCTTGATCACCCTGCGCCCGAAGGGCGACGGTACGTTCGAGGACGTCCAGTATATCAAGACCCTGCCGGCGGACTTCACAGGCACCAGCTTTGCCGGCCATATGGCCATGAACGATCAGGGCAATATCCTGTATGTTTCCAACCGTGGCCACAACTCGATTGCGGTCTTCGGACTGGATACGACCGGCCGCCTGGCGCTCCTGCAGATCATTCCGACCGGTGGCGACTGGCCGCGCTTCTTCTACATCATCCAGGGCTTCGACCGACTGGTCGTCGCTCACCAGAAGAGCAACGATGTGACGGTGATGGCGCAGTATACCAACGGTACCCTGCGCGCTCACAATGCCAAGTTCACCATGACTGCGCCGGTCTTCCTGGGGCCTGTTGCTTAAGGCACTAAGACAGAAATATTGTAAACAGATCCAGCACTTATGCCCCTGACGACAGTGTCGCTCAGGGGCTTTTCATTGCAGGTTACCCGGATTGAATCAATCGTTGAGTCGCGTTGGATGTGGACGCGGAACTCGGCACCGCGGAACCAGCGGGTGGCCTTGGCTTCATTCCAGTGCGACGGCAGTTGCGGCTGGATGCTCAGGCCTTCACGGCAGCCCTTCAGGCCCAGCAGGCCCTCGATCAGGCTGCGATAGATCCACGAGGCCGTGCCTGTGTTGAACAGATGCGACGAGCGCCCTGAGGCGTCCGGGAACTGGCGGTGCGCGCCGCGATAATAGTTGGGCAGGAAGACTGGCAGCTGGCCGCGGCGCAGCAGGTCTTCTTCGTCGGGGCCGGTCAGCATGCGGCGGAGCAGTTCAAAGGCTTTGTCAGCCTCGCCCGTTTCGTAAAGGCTGTGAATGTAGAAGGCGGCGGCGTGGTTATAGACCGAGCCGTTTTCGGCCACGCCAGGAAACTTCTGCGTCAGGCGGCCGACGTCCTCGCGCATGTGGGTATAGGCCGGGCCGATCATTTCGACGCCATAGGGCGTTTCCAACTGCTCCTCGATCGCTTTCAGCATCAGGAACTTCTTGCTGTTATCGGCCGCGCCGGACAGAAGGGCCCAGCTTTGGGCGTTCAGGTATATGCGGCCTTCGACATCCTTTTTGATGCCGAAAACGACGTCATCGTCGGTGATGCCGCGTCCGTACCAGTCGCCGTCCCATAGATGCGTGTTGACGGCGTCATTGAAGCGG
>CAMLLA010000437.1 GCA_946480525.1 uncultured Asticcacaulis sp.
GCCGCAACACCATCCCCATACTGTCGAACGTCCTGTTGTCGGCCGAACGTGGCGCCGTGTCGTTTTCGGCGACCGATCTCGATATGGAAATCGTCGATACGGCCGACGCCACCGTCCAGGTGCCGGGCCAGATCACTGCGCCTGCCCACACCCTCTACGAAATCGTCCGCAAGCTGCCCGAAGGCGCCGACGTCGAGCTGCGCTATGCGGCCGGTGACGATCCGCGCCTGGCCGTCTCCGCCGGCCGCTCGCGCTTCGCCCTGCCGGTCCTGCCGGCCGGCGATTTCCCGATCATGTCGAGCGACCACGAGGGTGTCACCTACCAGATCCTGCGCGACGACCTGAAACGGCTGATCGACAAGACGCGCTTCGCCGTCTCGACCGAAGAGACCCGCTATTACCTCAACGGCATGTACCTGCACACGCTGAGCGAGGAAGGCTCAAGCTACCTGCGCGCCGTGGCGACCGACGGTCACCGCCTGGCCCTGGCTGAAATGCCCGCGCCCGAAGGCGCCATGGGCGGCGCCGGCATCATCGTCCCGCGCAAGACCGTGGACCAGGCGCGTCGCCTGCTCGACGACGGCACCGGTTATGTCGACCTGACGGTCAGTCCGGCCAAGATCCGCTTCCAGTTCGGCAATGCCTCGCTGACGTCGAAGATCATCGACGGTTCGTTCCCCGACTATGGCCGTGTTATTCCGCGCGGCAACGACAAGGTCATGCTGGTCGATACCGGCGTGCTGGCCAAGGCCGTCGACCGCGTCTCGACCATTTCCGCGGAAAAGTCGCGCTCGGTGAAGATGGCGATCGAAAGCGGCCGCCTGACCCTGTCGGTGCGCAATATCGAAGCCGGCCAGGCCGTTGAAGAAGCCGAGATCGACTACGATAACGAGTCGCTCGATATCGGTTTCAACGCACGCTACATCCTGGACGTCATGGGCCAGATCGGCGGCGATCAGGTGGAACTGCGCTTCTCGGATGCATCTTCGCCGACCCTGGTGCTCGACCCGGCGGACAATGGCGTCCAGTATGTGCTGATGCCGCTGCGGGTGTAACCGGAAAAATTGAATTGGATCGTATAACCGACCTCCCTTCCTTCCCCGTAAACAGGGAAGGAAAAGCACACCTATGACCAGTGCCCTCCAATCCTTGTCGCTAACCGAGTTTCGCTCCTACGAACGGCTAGATTTCGCCGTTGAAGGCCGCAGCGTCTATCTTTATGGCCCGAATGGCGCCGGAAAGACCAACCTGCTCGAAGCCATCAGCGTCCTCAATCCCGGCAAAGGCCTGCGGGGCGCGGGCTTCAGTGACCTGGGCCGACGTCTGCCCCACGAAGCCCACGGCCGCGCCTGGGGTGTCGCGGCACAATTCGGCGAAGGTGAAGACGAAACCCACCTCGGCACCGGTTCGGAGCCGCGTGATTTGAACAAACGCGTCGTGAGGCTCGACGGCCAGACCGTCACAGCCGCGCGGCTTCTCGAACACGTCCGGCTGATCTGGCTGACGCCGGCGCAGGACCGCCTGTTCATTGAGTCGCGCTCCGAACGCCTGCGCTTTTTCGACCGCCTGACCTATGCTGCAGAGCATCGTCACGCCGCGGTCGTCACCGCTTACGAGAAGGCCTTGCGCGAACGCCTGAAACTCCTGACCGATGGGCCTGCCGACGATGCCTGGCTGTCCTTGCTGGAGCAGAAGCTGGCCGAAACCGGCGCCCAGATGATCGAGGCCCGCCGTCGCGCTGCGACAGCACTTCAGGCCGAGATCGAAGACCACAAGGGGCCGTTTCCGAAGGCCGACCTGTTGCTGGCCGGAGACATTGAAGATCCGGACCTGAACACCTATATTATCAATGGCTTTCGGCAATCGCGCAGCCGCGATGGCGCGGCCGGGCGATCCTTGTTCGGGCCACACCGCATGGACTTTTCGGTCGTGCACCGCGACAAGAACCGTCCCGCGGCCGAAGGCTCCACGGGAGAGCAAAAGGCGCTCCTGCTCAACATCATCCTGGCGCAGGGAGCGCGCCTGGCGAAGGACAAAACCTCCGCCCGGCCGATATTATTGCTGGATGAAGTGGCGGCGCATCTCGATCCCTTGCGCAGGCACGCTTTGTTTGACGAGACCCATGCTTTGGGCCTACAAACCTTCTTTACAGGGACCGATTTGGCCCTGTTCGACGGCCTTCGTAACCGCGCGCTGGGTGTGCGCGTCGAAGGCGGACAATTTGTTGATTTTATTGAGTAAATGGACCCGCGAATGAGCGACGAAAATTCCGAAGACCATCCCGAGATCGTAACCAACGCCTATGGTGCTGATTCGATCAAGGTTCTGAAAGGTCTGGACGCGGTTCGCAAGCGCCCCGGCATGTATATCGGCGACACGGATGACGGCTCGGGCCTGCACCACATGGTCTATGAAGTCGTCGATAACGCCATCGACGAAGCCCTGGCCGGCCACGCCACGCGCGTCGGCGTCATCCTCAATGCCGACGGCTCGTGCTCGGTGTCGGACGATGGGCGCGGCATGCCGGTCGACATCCACGCCGGCGAAGGCGTATCGGCCGCCGAAGTCATCATGACCCAGCTCCACGCCGGCGGTAAGTTCGATCAGAACAGCTACAAGGTCTCCGGCGGTCTGCACGGCGTCGGCGTCTCGGTCGTCAACGCCCTGTCCGACTATGTCGAGCTGAAGATCTACCGCAATGGCAAGTGCCACGAAGCGCGCTTCGAGCTGGGCGAGACGGTTACGCCCGTGCACATTACCGGCGACGCCCCCATCCGCGAAGAGGGCCCAAAGGCGGGCGAAGTCCTGACCGGCACGACTGTGACCTTTATGCCGTCGCTGAAGACCGGCCCGGATACCGGCACCTTTGCCTTCATCGATTTCGACCACAAGACGCTGGAACACCGCCTGCGCGAACTGGCCTTCCTCAATTCCGGGGTTCATATCCGCTTCGCCGATTTCCGTGAAGCGGAGCCGTATGAGATCATCCTGCACTACGACGGCGGCGTCATCGAGTTCGTCAAGCACCTCGACAAGGCCAAGACGTCGGTCATGAAGACGCCGGTTTTCGTGCGTGGCATCCGCGACAAGATCGAAGTCGACCTGGCCCTGCAGTGGAACGACAGCTACCACGAGACGATGTTGTGCTTCACCAACAACATCCCGCAACGCGACGGCGGCACCCACCTGGCCGCTTTCCGCGGCGCGCTGACGCGGGTGATGACGCAGTACATGGAATCGTCCGGCGCCGCCAAGCGCGAGAAGGTCTCCGTC
>CAMLLA010000438.1 GCA_946480525.1 uncultured Asticcacaulis sp.
CAGTTCCTCCATGACATCGACGATCCGGTCGTAATAACTTGATGGTTTCATCCGGTCGTTCTCGTTGAATTCCTCAAACGCCTTGGCGACGGAAGACTGGTTGGGAATGGTGATCAGGCGCATCCAGCGTCCGAGGATGCGCATCTGATTGACGGCATTAAACGACTGCGAACCGCCTGACACCTGCATGACGGCCAGGGTCTTGCCCTGGGTCGGACGGACGGCGCCCAGCGACAGCGGTATCCAGTCGATCTGCGCCTTCATGATGCCCGTCATGGCGCCGTGGCGTTCCGGCGAACACCAGACCATGCCCTCGCTCCACTGCACCAGCGCACGCAATTCCTGCACCTTTGGATGCGACGGGTCTTCGTCATCCGGCAGCGGCAGGCCTGATGGATTGAAGATGCGGGTTTCGCAGCCGAAGGCTTCCAGCAGGCGCGCCGCTTCCTGGGTGACGAGGCGGCTGAAGGATCGCTTGCGCACCGAACCATAGAGCAGCAGGATGCGCGGCGGATGGTTTGCGCGCACCGGCGAGAGCAGGGCGTTGTCGTCGATGGCGGCAAAACTGGCGGGATCGATATTGGCGAGACCGTCAGACACGGTTGCCTCCGGCATCGATCATCAGGCTGCCGTCTTCTTTAGTGAAAGGTCCCTGCGGCCAGACGTCGAGTAAATCCAGCACGGCTTCCGACGGGCGGCACAGCTTCACGCCCTTGTCCGTCACAACGAACGGCCGGTTGACCAGAACAGGTGTCGCCAGCATGGCGGCGAAGACTGTCTCATCGCTTACGCCGTTTTCCAGAAGCCCCATTTCCTTTGCCGGAGACTTGGTTTCGCGCAGCGCCTGGCGCGGAGTTAGGCCTGAGGCGGTCAGCAGGGTGAGCAGCAATTCGCGCGTCCACCCGACATTAAGGTATTCAACAATAATTGGCGCGTAACCGGCGGCTTCGATGACACCAAGGACGTTGCGCGATGTCCCGCATTCGGGGTTGTGATAGATGACCGGTGTCATGCGGGCGATTTCTCCGATGGTCTCAGAAACCAGGTGCAGACGGCAAGCGCCAGCAGTGCGCCTGTGATCTGCGCGGCGATAAACGCGGGTGCGTCAGCGGGCCGGATGCCCGCGAACGTGTCGGACAGGCTGCGCGCCAGCGTTACAGCGGGATTGGCGAACGAGGTCGAGGCTGTGAACCAGTAAGCGGCGGTGATGTAGAGACCTACGGCCACTGGCACGAAGTCACGGCGCGCCGAATGCGTCGCGAAGATCGTCAGGATAAGGCCAAAGGTTGCCATACCTTCCGACAGCCACTGCGCCGGGCCCGACCTGACCTTGTCCGATATCTGGATGACGGCCTCGCCGAACATGGCGTGGACCAGCCACACGCCCGCGACCGCGCCCATGACCTGCATCAGCACATAACCAAGGGCGTCGCGCACCGGCAGTTCCCGCCGCATGGCGATCAGAAGCGTCACGGCCGGATTGAAATGCGCCCCTGACACCGGCCCAAGCATGGTGATCAGGACGACCAGCATGGCGCCGGTCGCCAGCGTGTTGCCGAGCAAGGCGATGGCGACGTTTCCGCCCGCCAGGCTTTCGGCCATGATACCGGAGCCAACGACGGTCGCCAGGAGAAGCAGGGTGCCGACAAATTCCGCGAACAGGCGGCGGTCAGGTGTTGCCGTCAGCATGCGCAACGCACCTGATCCAGTACCGGCTGGCAGAGCTCCGCGCGGCCACCGCAACAGTCCTTGAGAAGGAAGAGGATCAGGCCGGAAATCTTGTCGTAGCTGGCGGCGTAGCGGACGACACGACCGTCGCGCAGGCTGTTGATCAGCCCGGCCTGAGCGAGAATTTTCAGATTGACCGACATAGTGTTCTGCCTGACGCCGAGCGCCGTCCCAATCTCACCGGCGGGAATACCTTCGGGTCCTGCCTGAATAAGCAGGCGCAGCACCCGCAGGCGCGTTTCCTGGCTTAAGGCATCGAAAGCTTGCATAGCTGCATTTTCATCCATAAATCACGATATATTGATATAATGATTTGATGTCAAGCCGGAGACGAGGGACGTTTGGTTTGAGAAGAAATTTTATCGAACCGCCACTGCCACGATTTCATTTCCGCTATCGGCTCAGGCCCGTTTTAGTGGCTTAGGTAAAGTGCAGAGCCGTGATCGAGTGCGGCGGGAACGCATAGCTTGCAGGGATGCGATCAGCGGGTTTGCTCCGTTCGACCACGATGTCCATGTCCGGCCTGGCGGTTGTGTTCTGACTGTTCCATGCCGGTGCGTTCAGTTCGTGGCTGTACATCCGGGTATAGCGCTTCAACTGCGGCAGCGTGGCCATAATCGGTTGATCGGGGTGGCGATTGACCACGATGATTGAAAGCTTTCCGTCCTTGCCGTGCAGCGTTGCCGATACATCGAGACACGACTGGTCCTGAACGCCCGAAAGGCCGATTACCGGCGACTTGCATTCCAGGGGCAGGCTCTGGTCACCGCAATGAAGGTTCATGAAGGCCATCGCGTGGTAGATGGTTTGCCGGATCGACGCGTCCTTGGTCGTCATGATTGGCGCCAGTACGTTCACAGTCTGCGCCCAGGTGGCCATGCCGATAATGTCGGCGTGACGGATTATGATATTGTACAGGGTCGCCGTCGCCAGCGCGTGGCCCCAGTTGTACGTGTTCTCCATATTGTAGACGCCGAGCCCGCCGGGTTCCCAGATGCCGATCTCATCAAGGGCAATCATCATCGGCGACTGGCGGGGTTTAAAGCGGTACCACTCGTTGAAGTTCTCGACCTTTTCGGGCGCCAGCGTTTTGATCTGGTTCTTGAGCTTGACAATCGTGGTTTCACAGTCGTCCGCGCTCCTGATGATGGAGAGCGGCTTGCCTGGCTCGGTCTTGGGATAAAGGTGGGCGGCTATATAGTCGAAGGCCGGATTCAGTTCCGTGATGACACGTTCGTTCCAGTGATCCGTCCCACCGACCGCGATCAGCTTGATGCTCGGGTCCTGAAGCTTCATCAGCTTGGTGTATAGCCAGGCTTCCTTCGTATACTCGTTGACATCCTGAAGCCGGCCAGCATCGGGAACGGCCTCCTCCTCATTGCCGATGCCCCAGTATTTGACGTTATGAGGCTCGGCGTAGCCATTCTTGCGCCGCTTGTCGGCGTAAGAGGTCTTCTGCGTACCATTGCAGTATTCGACCCAGTTCGATGCGTCCTCGGCCGTGCCGACGCCCATGCCGACGGTGA
>CAMLLA010000439.1 GCA_946480525.1 uncultured Asticcacaulis sp.
ACATAAAGACGACCCGCGATCAGGTCGTCGACCAGCGGGCCGGTCACGGATGCGGCGTAGCCTTGCTGGCCGTAATTGCCAAAGGTCGCCTCGCCGTCGGCGCCGAACGTAAAGGCCGGCTTCTTGGTGATGATGTTGATGACGCCGGCCGAGGTGTTCTTGCCGAACAGCGTGCCCTGCGGTCCCTTGAGGACTTCGATGCGCTCCATTTCGCCGAGGTCGCCGAAGCCGACGCCGTTACGCGGGCGGTAGACGCCGTCGATCACAACGCCGACCGACGATTCCATCGAGGGGTTGTCGCCGACCGTGCCGACGCCGCGGATACGGGCAGTGGTCAGGCTTTCATTCTGGGTCGAGGTAACGGTGAGACCCGGCGTCAGGATCTGCATGTCCTTGATGTCGCGTACACCCGCATCCTGAAGCAGCTTGGCCGACAGGGTGGTGACGACGATCGGCACGTCCTGCAGCTTTTGTTCACGCTTCTGGGCCGTGACGATAATCGTGCCTTCGTCAGCCGCAGGCGCGTCCTGGGCGAAGCCGATGGCGGGAAGACCGGCCAGAAGCGCGGCGCCAGCGGCGCCTGCCATGAGATGGCGATACTTCAGTAAAGTGGTGGCGTTTTGCATGGCATTCCCTTTGGGCAATTTCATCTCTGCTTTGAACACTTCTTGTACTGCCGGATCTGTGTCCGGTAATCGGAAACCGCACATACAAGCGGCGCCTGATTACTGATTTGACTAACACATTACGCGCACGGAAACAAATTGGTCGCCGCCTACACTGCGGCGCAATACTTTACGTAACGTCAATACTTACGCGAGTGCGGTAAAAAAACGCGGTTATGAACCTATTTTGCCTTCTAACGGGTGAAAACCAATACTTGCACCAACGCATAACGGTCGTTTTCGTATGAAGTATATATTGCACCTGCTCACTCAACTACAATTTGACGTAACGGCACACGCGTTAAGAACGCTGTTGTAATAATGTTTCCGGCCTTCGAATGCTTCCTGTCCACTGACAATCCTGTGACTGTGGCGCATAAAAGCCACACACCTAGGGTCAACTTTTCAGGAAATAACAGGCTAGCGCTTGCAGGCGTCGTGATGACCGTTCACTAAGGCGCAACAAAACGGAGAAAGCCTCACATGCCACCGAGAAAAACCGTGCTGGCCGCCATTGCTGGATTGCTATCCGGGTTTTTCGCGCATGGCGCCGTGGCCACGACGTCCTTCAACACGTCGTATGGCCCAGTGCCGGTCTCCAGCACTGGCGTTGTCGCAGCAGCCCGGTTTGCCGCCACGACCAAGTCGGTAGAGATAAAGACGATCCTGAAGGCGCAGCAGGCGGCAACCGCCAACCTGCACTTCATCATCTGCATGCGCGTGGCGGACACGGGCAAGGCCTACCTGGTCGAAACCAAGGTGTCGCGTGCTTCGGGCAAGCCATACAATCTCGATGCCTGGGCGAAAGTGAAAACCTGCAAGTGACCGCCTATCGTCCCGCCCCTCGCCTGCTCGATAGCGGGCTTTCCGTCCACGATGCCGTCGCAGCGGGGGATTTCCCGCAAACGATCCTGCGGTATCGCAACGGTCGCGCGGCGGCGAGCGTCGGGCTGGACAACCTGTCGGATGTCGACTGGCTGCGTCATTTCGGACGGTTCGCCCCCTTGCCCGGCAACCAGCCGGCACCTTTGGCCCTGCGCTATCACGGCCACCAGTTCCGCCAGTACAATCCCGACCTCGGCGATGGACGCGGCTTCCTGTTCGCGCAGCTGCTCGACGACCGGGACCGCCTGCTCGACCTCGGCACCAAGGGCTCGGGCAAGACGCCGTGGTCGCGCGGCGGCGACGGCCGGCTGACGCTGAAAGGCGGGGTGCGCGAGATTCTTGCCACCGCCATGCTCGAAGCGCTGGGGGTGCCAACGTCGAAAAGCTTTTCGCTGATCGAGACGGGTGAGCAACTGGTGCGCGGCGATGAGCCGTCCCCCACCCGCTCATCGGTGCTGGTCCGGCTGAGCCACAGCCATATTCGCTTCGGCACCTTCGAGCGCCTGGCCTATCTCAATGACACCGAGACGATGCAGGCGCTGATCGACTTCGTCATCGCCAACTATTACCCGGAGGCCGACGCTCCCGCCGGCGTGTTCGATGCGGCCGTGTCGACCTCGGCCCGGCTGGCGGCGCGCTGGATGGCGGCAGGCTTCGTCCACGGCGTGCTCAATACCGACAATATGAACATCACCGGCGAAAGTTTCGATTACGGCCCATACCGCTTCCTGCCGCGCTACGATCCGGACTTCACCGCCGCCTATTTCGACCAGTGGGGCCTTTACGCCTATGGCCGCCAGCCGGATGCGGTCGGCTGGAACCTGGCGCGGCTGGGGTCATGCCTGACCCTCATCTGTCCGTCCGAGCCGCTGACCGAATCGCTGCGACAGTTCGACGCCCGCTTCCGTGAAGAACTGGGGCTGGCCTTCTGCGCCCGTCTGAACGTGACGCCGCACCCGGACAACGAAGCGCTCACCCACGCCGTCTTCGATTTTCTGAAGACCCTCCCATTTGAGAGCAGTTTCGAGGGCTTCTTCCATGACTGGTTCGGCGGAAAGATGCGTGAGCCTTTTGCCAGGAACGGTTCGCGTGGTGCGCACTACAGCGGTGAAGCGTTCGATACGTTCCGCTCGGTGCTCGACGGCTACGGCACAGCCGACGCCTTGAGACTCGACCACCCCAGACTGTCCCAGCCGGAGCCGGAAACCCTGCTGATCGACGAGATCGAGACCATCTGGGCGCGGATTGCCGACGCCGACGACTGGCAGCCGCTTTACGACAAGCTGGCGGCTATTGAAACCTGGCGTCAGGCGTTAGCGCTCGACGCCCTTGTCTAAGACAAGAAAGCCGGTCAAAATCTGGAACAACAAAAGGGGGGATTGATTTTGACCGTGACGTACGGCCTGCACGTTGCCTTGCGTGCCTTGCAACTGACAGCCGGGCTGTTGCTGGCCTACATGCTGGTGCTGATCCCGACCGAACTGGGCCTGTGGCCCGACCGAAGCCACGCGCGGCCAGGTGATCCTGCAGGTGGTCGTTATCGCCGAAATGGCTGTGCAAATCCTTCTGCTGGGACGGATGTCACGATGGCTTGCGCGCTCACTGAACGCCACCGCCGCTGAAGTTTTCTAGAGCGATATGGCGAAAAGTGTAAGCGGTTTTCGCCTTAAATATCGCGATA